>NZ_CDWRCM010000081.1:3662-10238 GCF_977927585.1 Frankia sp. CcWB2
ACAGCGCGACGATGTCGGAGTAGCACAACGCCGTGTACTGGTGCTCATGCGTCCAGTTCCGGGTGTCCCGGCAACTGATCTTCTGGGTATAGCCGAGGACCCCAGCCACGATGACCATCGCCATCAGCACCCGCAGCGGGGTCAGCCAACCACGCCGGTCGGGCACGACCGCGTGCTCACCCGGCGGCCCACCGATGAGCTGGCTTGCCCCCGCGACGACCGGGTCCTCCCGGGCCGGGCTGACGCGGACGGGGGACGCCGGGGACAGGGCCATGCCCGTCATTCTCGCCCCATGACAGCCCATGACAGCACTGAACTCGACCTCCCGGTCAACTGAACGGGTCGGAGAAGATCCCCGTCTGTCGAGCTGGCCGGCCCTGCTGGCCGGCACCCTGCTGACCACTGCCGTTGCCATTGCCGTCGCCATTGCCGTTGCCGTTGCCGTTGCCACTGGGGTTCAGGAGATCGCCCAGGTTGAGCCCGGTATCGCCGGGCTGGCTCGATGGGGCGCTCGGCGCCGGGGTGGGTGTGGGAGTCGGCTCGGGCTCGTTATCCTGCACGAGGCCACCGAAGGCCGGCGAATCGAACTTCGACGGCGGCACCCCCGTCAGCGCAGCATCCATGAACGCCTTCCACACCTTGGCCGGGTAGTTACCTCCGTAGACGCCCTTGTCGGCGCCGGGAATGCCCTTCAGCACGTCCTGCTCGGTGCCCTTGCCCCGGAACATGTTCACGCAGGACGCGATTTCCCTGGTGTATCCGCAGAACCAGGCCGACCGGAAGTTGCTCGACGTCCCGGTCTTGCCGGCGGCCTCGCGCCCGCCATCCAGCCGGGCCCGCTTCCCGGTGCCGCTCGGATCCGTCAGCACGCTCTGCAGGGCGTACGTGGCGTCGCGGGCCACCGCGGCCGGGATGACCTGCTTCGCATCCGGGGTACCCGAGTAGATCACCTGCCCCTTGCCGTCGACCACCTTGTCGACGATGTGCGGCGTGGCCCGCACTCCGTTGCCGGCGAGGGTCGCGTAGACCGCGGTCATGTCCACCGCGCGCACGTCGTCCTGGCCCAGGGTGATACCCGCCTCGTTGCGAAGCTGAGTGCTGCTCGGGATGCCAAGGTCGCGCGCGGTCTTGACGATGTTCGAGACGCCGATGTTCTGCCCCAACGGTACGTACACCGTGTTGATGGAGCCCGCCGTCGCCTCGATGAGATCCTTGTACCCGAGATCACCCGGCTCGCCCTCGTCGTTGCTGACCACGTAGTTCCCCGGCAGCGTGATCTTGGCGGGAGCGGCGAAGGTCGACTTGAGGTTGATGTTCTGGCGCAGCGCCGCGACCAAGGTGATCGTCTTGAAGGTGGAGGCGGACTGCACCTGCGCCCCTGACACGTTGTCGACGTACTGCTCATGGCCCTGTGCGTCCTTGCCGTAGAGCGACCCGCCGTACCAGGCGAGGATCCTGCCGGTCCCGGGTTCTACCGCGGTGAGCCCGGTACGCAGATCCGGCACTGCGGCGTACGCCGGGCCCAGCACGTCGCTCACCGCCTGGAAGGCCTTGAACTGCCGCCCCTTGTCGATCGTGGTCGTGATGCGCAGTCCACCGCGGTTGATCTGGTCCTCGGTGATCTTCCCGACGGTCGTAAGCTCACGTTTGACCTGGTTGCGGATGTACGCGATCTGATCGGACGAGGCGGCGGCGTCCTCCGCCTTCGCGGCCACGGGTGGGGGGCTCTGCTGGGCGAGTTCCGGCGGAGCCCAGCCCTCGGCAACCATCGTCGCGACCACGTCGTGCCAGCGGTTCGCCGCCGGACCCGGGTTCTTGGCCGGGTCGAGGTAGTTGGGTGATCGGATCAGGCCCGCGATGACCGCCCCCTGAGCGGGGGTGAGTTTGGCGGCCGGGGTGTTGAAGTAGGCCTTCGCCGCCGCTTCGATACCGTAGGCGCCCCGGCCGAAGTAGATCGTATTCAGGTAGAACTCCAGGATCTGTCCCTTGGAGTACTTCTGGCCCAGCTTCACCGCGAGCACGATCTCGCGCATCTTGCGGGTGAAGGTCCGCTCCTGCGACAGGTACGCGTTCTTGGCGTACTGCTGGGTGATGGTCGAACCACCCTGCAGCTCCCCGCCGGTGAGGTGCACGTAGAGCGCCCGGGCGATGCCCTTGGGAGAGATACCGGGTTCGTGATAGAAGTTCTTGTCCTCGGCCGCGAGCACCGCGTGCTGCAGGTCCATGGACACTTCGGCGAGCGGCACGTCGGTGCGGTTCACGGTGCCGATCCGGGCAAGCTCCTCACCGTTGTCCTGATGCGAGCCGGCCGGCGGTCCGTAGAAGATGATCGACGTCTGGTCGGTTTTCACCTCGGCAGGCAGCGGGACCTGGGTCGCCGCGTAGATGACGCCGATGCCGGCGACGAACAGGAGAAGGCCGGAGAAGAAGCCGGCGAAGACCAGACGGCGCATCCAGCGCGGGCGCTGTCGCCACCACATCGGGCCGTGTCGCCCCTGGCCCGGCCGGGAGGCCTTCCCGTTGCGGCGCCCGGTTCCTCCCGGCCCGCCCGGGGCACCCATCTCCGCCCGGGAGGATCGGCCTGGACCGGTCCGGCGGGGCTCGATCCGATCCGCACCCGGTCGCCCACCCGCCATCCGGCGGGTAGCGGCCGATCCACCTCCCTCCCGTGCCCGGGTCCGGACGGCCATCAGCTCGGTAGCGCGGGTGAGGTCGCGCCGACCGGCCACCTGCCGAGCGGGCGTTACCTCGGTCATGCGGTCGCGGTCCGACACCCCGTTGCGGCGGCCGTTCCGGGAGTCCTGCTCCGGCGTCACCTTGTGGTAGATGGTGGCGTCCACGGTGCGTTCCCGGACATCGACCCGCCGTAGGGCCTCCTGGTCGACGGTGTCGTACAGGGTGTTGACCTCGGCGGCCGGCCGGTCCGGCCCACGGTCGGGGACGCCACGGTCAGAGGCGGTCCGATCGGAGAACCCACGGCCGGGAACCCGCCTGGTGGGGGCCGCCCGACCGGATGGCGCGCCGCCTCCTCGGCGACGACCGGTCGCCTCGCCAACGGGCATGCCGGGACGACCACTGGACGGTTCACGGCCGGGCACGTCGGACTTCCCGACGCCGCGGTCCGGCACCCACCCCCCGGCGGCGGGACCGGCACCCCGACCGGTCCTACCATCCGGCGGCATGTTCGTCCTCGCCGCGGCGGGGGGAGCCGCGGGTGGCACGAGAGCGGTGCGCTCCCCTCGCCCGCCGGTGGGCCGGCCCGCTGGCGGCACCAGCCGGCGTCCCTGGACGTGGCCTGCCTGGGCCTGGCCTGCCTGGGCCTGCTCCGGCCGCCGGGCGCGGTCCGGGGGTACCCGGTCCGCGGTTACCCGGGACTGGCCGTCCGGGTTAGGCCATGCTCGGTCAGGTGCAGGACCACCCCGACTAGAGCCCTGATCGTAGGGAGAGCTCACCAACCGCTCCATCCGTCGCCGCGGGACTCCCCGGTACCCGGACCGCCGCAGGAGACGGGCCGGCGCCCCCAACCATCACCGGAGGTCCGATTTCCACAGGATCCACAGGATCCACAGAACCGGCCCGTCTCGGCCCGGACCATGCACGATCCCGGCGACCACCGGTCCACCATCGGACCGGGGCCGACCACGTGATGTTCGCTCACTCGCCGCATTCACCCGACGAGGCTGTGACGAGGTCAGCCCATGGCGGATGCCACGCCAGGACCTGCCATGAGACCCACATGGCAGACCAGGATCTCACGCCGGGTTCCGCCCCCTCGCGCAGGGCGTCCTTCGCGCCTCTCGGGGACGACCAGCCGTCAGCGGTCCGCGGTCCGCCGCCGGGCCTGCTTCTTCGCCTTCGGCTCCCCCGTCCCGATCACATAAGAAGTGACCAGGTGGTTCCAGCCGCAGGGCGGACACACCTCCACCACATAGACCTGCAGCTCGCTGTACCTCGATGCGAGCATGGGGAGCTCCCTGGTGATGCGGGCCCGGCCGGAGCTCTCCCCGAGCTCGTCGCCGTAGGCGTAGGTGACATGGATGAGTGGATCGCCGCCTCGGCAGACCGGGCATCGCTTCGTGGTCCGCTCACCGTGGTACCTGGCCGCCCGCAGCAGATAAGGATGCGCGTCACAGGCATCCAACGGCGAGATTCTGCCCGCGAAGAGATCCGCCAGCGTCGCCCGGCGGGCGAGCGCGTAGTCGATGACCGACCGCGGACGCATGCCAGCAACGGTACGCCGGAGTCGGCTTCCAGACAGACGGTCCAGACAGACGGTCCAGACAGACGCCAAACCGTCTCCCACCTCACACATCCCGGCTGTGAGCCGGATGACAGTGTGAGCCCGCCCGCACCGGGATCTGGCCGCGCGGGATGGTCTCCGGCCACCGACGGGACCGTCGGACAGCGTCCGCCCCGGGCGGCCACCGGCCCCTTCCGATGCGCGGATCTCGGCCGATATCCCCTGGCAGCCGGGGTTTTCCACGCTCCACAGGCTCGGGGAACACCCTCGCCAGGGCGCGACGCCCGTTCGGCGGCCGGTGGATCCATCGATGGTCCGGCCGGGGTCGGGATGCACCAGCAGAGCGCCTATCTGTCATCTCCCGGTCGCCGACTGGTCATTCCTGGTTGCGGTACTCGTCCCGCGACGCCTATCCTCGATGTATCGCTTCGATATGTCGAGACGGTCGTTCCGCGAGCCGTGGCGGCCAGCCGCCACGGCTCGCGGAACGACCGGCGGCGCATCGCGGGGCATCACGGTCGAGGAGGGGTGGATCATGCTGGAGCTGGCGGTCCTCGCCCTGCTCTCCGAGAGCCCTATGCACGGCTATGAACTGCGCAAACGGCTCGCGGCGCTGCTCGGCGCGTTCCACCGGTTCAGCTACGGCTCGCTCTATCCCTGTCTGCGTCGTCTCGCGTCCGCCGGATACGTCACCGCGGACGACGTCAGCGCCGCGGGCCGTCTCGGCGGGCGCAGCCGGGTCGTCTACACCCTGACGGGCGAGGGCAAGGAGAAGCTCGCGGACCTGCTGGGCGAGGGCGGACCGTCGTCCTGGGAAGACGAGATGTTCGGCGTGCGCTTCGTCTTCTTCTCGAAGACGGACGCCGCTGTCCGCCTCCGCATCCTCGAAGGTCGCCGCGGGCGGCTCGAGGAGCGCCGGGAGAAGGTTCGGTCGGCCCTGACCCGGACCGTCGAGCGTTTCGACTCCTACACACTCGAGTTGCAGCGCCACGGCCTGGAATCGGTCGAACGTGAGGTCCGCTGGCTGAACGAGCTGATCGAGACCGAACGCGCCGGCACCCCCACCGGCACCCAGGGACCACAGTTGTCCACAGGATCCACAGGTTTGTCCACAAACCCGTCCACAGGATCCGTGCAGCCGGGGGCACCCGTCGTCGGACCGGCCCGCCCAAGCGGGCCGGGAAGCCCTCCGGCGCAGGCGGACCGCCAGGACGACCCGCGCGCACGGGAGGGCGGCACACCTGCCGACGCCGACGCGCACCTGAATGTAAACGTGAACAGGCGTGGCCGGAGCAGGCATGCCCCGCGGACAGCCGGCCAGGACCCCGACGGCGAGGTCCCGACCACCCGATGAACGTCATCCCGTAGCGGGTCCCTGTTCCCGACCAGCATGATCGGGAATGCCGCGGCGGAGCTGTATGCCCCAGATGACCCATTTCCACGAAGATCTCAGCTAAGGAGCAGACCGTCATGGGCTCGGTACGTGTCGCCATTGTCGGCGTGGGCAACTGCGCTGCCTCGCTGGTCCAGGGGATTGAGTACTACCGCGATGCCGACCCGTCGGCCCAGGTCCCCGGGCTGATGCACGTGCGGCTGGGCGAGTACCACGTCTCGGACCTGACATTCGTCGCCGCGTTCGACGTGGACGCGAAGAAGGTCGGCCGCGACCTCTCCGAGGCCATCGTCGCCAGCGAGAACAACACCATCAAGATCGCGGATGTCCCGCCGCTCGGGGTCACCGTCGCCCGCGGGCACACTCTCGACGGCCTCGGCCGCTACTACCGGGAGACCATCGAGGAGTCGGACGAGCAGTCGGTCGACGTCGTCGCGACCCTGCGGGAGACCCGTGCCGACGTGCTCGTCTGCTACTTGCCGGTCGGTTCCGAGGACGCCGCGAAGTTCTACGCCCAGTGCGCCATCGACGCCGGCGTCGCCTTCATCAACTGCCTGCCGGTGTTCATCGCCGGGGTGCCCGAGTGGGCGGAGAAGTTCCGCGCGGCCGGCGTGCCGATCGTCGGCGACGACATCAAGTCACAGGTCGGCGCGACCATCACCCACCGGGTTCTGGCGAAGCTCTTCGAGGACCGCGGCGTGATCCTGGATCGGACCATGCAGCTCAACGTCGGCGGCAACATGGACTTCAAGAACATGTTGGAACGCGAGCGGCTGGAGTCCAAGAAGATCTCCAAGACGCAGGCCGTGACCTCCCAGGTCTCTCACGACCTCGGCAGGGACAACGTGCACATCGGGCCGTCGGACTACGTCGCCTGGCTGGACGACCGCAAGTGGGCCTATGTCCGCCTTGAGGGACGTGCCTTCGGCGACGTGCCGCTGAA
>NZ_CDWRCM010000081.1:10558-12952 GCF_977927585.1 Frankia sp. CcWB2
CCTCGAGTACAAGCTTGAGGTGTGGGACTCCCCCAACAGCGCCGGGGTGGTCATCGACGCGGTGCGCTGCGCCAAGATCGCGCTCGACCGGGGCATCGGCGGCCCGGTCCTCTCCGCCTCCTCCTATTTCATGAAGTCCCCGCCGGAGCAGTACCGCGACAACGAGGCCCGGGACAGGGTGGAGGCATTCATCCGCGACGAGGGCTGATCGAGGGCTGATTTCTCGTCGTCCTCATCTTTCTCGTCGGGTCCTCCTCGTCGGATCGGCCGGCCAGCGGACCCGGTCGGAAACACAGGTGTCCGGCAGCCCGGAGGGGACGGCCGGACCTTGTGCCCGGAGTCGATCAGTCTGGTCCTAGGCTGACGACGTGGCCCGGGCGGAGAACCTTCGTGAGCTGCTGCACGGCCGTGGGTTCCGGATGCTCTACGCGTCCAGACTCACCTCCCAGGCCGCCGACGGCGTCTTCCAGGCGAGCCTCGTCAGCTATGTGCTGTTCTCCCCCGAACGGGCGACCTCGGCGGCGGCCCTGGCCGCGTCGCTCGCGATCGTCGTGCTGCCGTTCAGCGTCATCGGACCCTTCGCCGGCATCGTGCTCGATCGCGTGTCCCGCCAGCGGGTTCTGGTGGTCTGCTCACTCGTCCGGATGCTATTGATGGGCATCCTGGTCGCTCTGATCGCCACCGGCCGGACGGGCGTCGACTTCTACGCGGTGGCACTGGCGTCGGTGAGCATGAACCGCTTCGTGCTGGCGGCGCTGTCCGCCGGGCTCCCGGTCGTGGTCGGCCTCGACCGGCTCGTCACGGCGAACGCCCTGTCCGTCACCTCCGGCACCGTCGCGACGCTCGCCGGAGCCGGTGTCGGCAGCGGACTGCGCGGGCTGATCGGCGGCGAGGACGGGACGGTGGCGTTCGTCGCCGGTCTGGCAGCTTTCACCTACCTTGTGGCCGCCGTCACCGCGGCGCGGGCGGGACGGAGCGACTTCGGTCCGCTGGAGACGGTGGCCTGGCAGGGCGCCTGGGCGCAGACCACCCAGGTCGTCGCCGACATGCTTGACGGCGCCCGCTATCTGGTGAACCACGGGCCGGCCCGGCGGGCGCTCGCCGCCCTCACCACCTCGCGAGCCGCCTACGGCCTGATCCTCGTGATGACGGTGTTGCTGTATCGCAACTACTTCACTGGCCCGGAAGGCGGGCTCGCGGGGCTCGCCGCCGTCGTTGCCGCCAGTGGGGCCGGCACGGTCAGCGCCGCGGTCGCGACTCCCCACGTCACGGGGCGCATGCCGAAGTCGAGCTGGATCGCCCTCGTCCTGGTACTCGGCGGGGTTGTCGAGGTCGCGCTCGGGCTGCCCTTTTCCTCGACGCTGTTCATCGTCGCGGCAGCATTGCTCGGGTTTTCCGCACAGGCCAGCAAGATCTGCGTGGACACCATCGTGCAGGAGGAGACCGACGACGCCTACCGCGGTCGCGCCTTCTCGCTCTACGACCTGCTGTTCAACGTCGCCTTCGTGGCCGCCGCGGCGGTGGCCGCCGTGGTCCTGCCGGACGAGGGCCGGTCCGTTCCGGTGGTCCTAGTGGCCGGGGCCGGCTACGCGCTCGCCGGGATCCTGTACTACCGGGCCGCCCGCCGCCATCCGGAAGACCGGATCATCCGTCACATCGGCGAGCCCAGATCGGCACGGTCGGCCGACCACCCTGGCCCGGACGGCCAGCCCGGCCCGGACGGCCAGCCCAGGCCGGTCACCCCCGCCGAGGCGTGAGCTCACCGGGAACGGGCGCCTCGTGCTCCCGGGCCCACCGGAACAGCTCGGCCTCGGCGGCCTCCCGGCCGACGATCCCGTGCTCGAAGCGGAACTCCAGCATGTGCGACCGGGCCTGACCCACCAACCGGGACGGTGACAGCCCCAGCAGCGCCATGATGTCGTCCCCGGAAAGCTCCGGCCGGATCGCGGCGATCTCCTCGCGCGCGGCGAGCTCGGCGATCCGTTCCTCGAGCGAGTCGTACGTCCGGGACAACGCCGCGGCCTTGCGCCGGTTGCGGGTCGTGCAATCCGAGCGGACCAGCTTGTGTAGCCGGGAGAGCTGGGGACCCGCGTCGTGCACGTAGCGGCGTACGGCGGCGTCGGTCCACTCGCCCGCCCCGTATCCGTGGAAGCGCAGGTGCAGGTAAACGAGCCGGCAGACCGCGTCGGTCACGTCCTTGGGGAAGTGCAGCGCCGCGAGCCGACGGCGGGTCATGTCCCGGCCGACGACCTCATGGTGGTGGAAGGACACCCGCCCGCCCGCCATGTGCCGACGGGTCCGCGGCTTGCCGATGTCATGCAGCAGCGCGGCCCAGCGCAGCACCTCGTCCGGCTCCCCCGACTCCTCCAAGATCATCGCCTGACGCAGCACCGT
>NZ_CDWRCM010000081.1:13285-19595 GCF_977927585.1 Frankia sp. CcWB2
CATGGTGTGGGCGTAGACGTCCTTGTGCTGGTGGTGCTCGTCGATCTCCATCCGCATGGCGGACACCTCAGGCAGCACGATGTCGGCGATCCCGACCTCGACCAACCGCTCCAGACCGGCGACCGGGTCAGGAGCCAGCATGAGCTTGCGCAGTTCGTCGCGGACCCGCTCGGGGGAGACGATCGCGAGCCGATCGGCCCGCGAGCGCATCGCCGCGACCAGCTCGGGTACCGGGGTGAGGCCCAGGGCCGCCTCGAACCTGGCGGCCCGCAGGATGCGCAGCGGGTCGTCGTCGAACGACGCCTCGGGGCTTGCGGGGGTACGCAGCACGCCGCGGGCGAGATCTGTCATCCCGCCGAACAGGTCGACGAAGTCATGGCCGGGCACGGACACCGCCATCGCATTCACGGTGAAGTCCCGCCGGGACAGGTCCGCCTCCAGGCTGTCGCCGTAGGTCACGGCCGGGTTGCGGGACTGCCGGTCGTACGCCTCACTACGGTAGGTGGTGATCTCGAACCGGACACCGTGCCGAGCGAGCCCGACCGTGCCGAAGGCGATTCCGGCCTCCCAGGTCGCCTCCGCCCATCCTCGGGTGATCTCCAGAACCCGCTCGGGGCGAGCATCCGTGGCGAAGTCGAGATCGGCTGGTGCGGCCCCGGACACGGCGGACGCCGGCCGGCCGAGCAGGGCGTCCCGTACCGAACCACCGACGAGGTGAAGGAGGTAACCGTTCGCGGTGAAGACGCGACCGAGCTCATCGGCGGCCGGCGGCACCCTCAGCAGCTCACTCACCACCCGTTCGGCCGAGTCTCGCGGATTGTCCAGACTGATCACTGACACACCTTCAGGTTACGGCCTCACCGCCCATGATCCGTTACGTGGACCCAAAACAATGATCATGATTTCTCGGCGTCCGCCCGGGAAGGGCCCAGCGGAATCAAGCCGTAACCCCGGCGTCCCGGACAGGCGGGCCGGCTGGTCGCCGGGGGACTCGTACGATCAACCCATGCCGCCGCCGATCTCCACCACCGGTCGCGCGCCGTTGCGCCGGGCGACGATACTCGCGGCGCTAGCCCTGTTCGCCGTGGCCGTGCCCGGGGTCTGCGCGGCTTCGGCTTCGGCCTCGGCTTCGACCCCCGTGCCGGCCGGGGGAGTCCTCGTCGAACCGGTTACCCACCACAATTCATCCACAAGAACACCACGGTCTTCCACATCTTCATCCACCGACAAATCAGATAATTCGCTATCTATCACTCCGGGTGGCACGGCAGCCAGACCCGGCGGTCCGCCGAATCCGGTGACGATCGATCTGGATGAGGTGAGTCCCCCCACCCCGGGGGGCTCGACCATGCTCTCCGTCAGCGGCCAGCTCATCACCACGGTCGGGGAGCCGCTGGCCCACCTCTCCATGAGCCTGTGGATCGGCGCCAGGGTGACCTCACGCGGGCAGCTGGCCACTCTGACCGATGACCCGGCCGCGGCGAGAACACGCAGCTACCGCCAGGTGGTCCTCGCGAACGGCGACGGCACCCAACCGCTGGCCGCCCCGCCCATCCAGGGTGCCGCGCCCGTGCCCTTCCGGATCGCCGCCGATCGCGCCGCGCTGGACCTGCCGCCGAGCCTGGGGGTGTACCCGGTCCAGCTACGGATTACCGGCTCCGTCGGGGGCCGCGCCGTGGTACCGATCGGCGCGGCCTACACCTTCCTGGTCTGGGCGCCGAACCCACAGCAGCCGAGGACACCGGTCGCCGCGGTCCTGCCGATCGCAGATCAGCCGCGCCTGCGCTCGGACGGCCGGCTGACCGACAACGCGCTCGCGGACGAGGTGAAGCCGGGCGGCCGGCTGTCCCGGCTGCTGACCGCCGCCACGCCGCCGGTCACGCTCGCCGTCGATCCGACCCTGGTGCAGGCGCTGACCATCATGGCGCAGCCGGGCGGCTACGACTACGCCACCCCGGGCGGGCCCGTTCATGCGCAGACGGACGCCAACGCGGCCCTTTTCCTCTCCGACATCGTGCGCTTCGCCGAGCAGGGAGGCGTGGTGTTCGCACTGCCCTACGGAGATGCCGATCTGACCGCGCTCGTCCGCGCCCGGAAGCTGGACACGGTGAAGTACGCCGTCAAGACTGGCGAAGTTGTGCTGGCCCACCTGTTGGGGCGTGACCCCCTGCAGAAGGGCACCATCGCCTATCCCGCCGACGGGTCGGCGGACGCCACCACCGCGGACATACTGCGCCAGCTGGAGGTCGGGACCGTGATCCTCGATGACCAGCTGCTACCCTCCGCAGCGAAGATCACCTATACCCCGTCTGCGACCGTCAGCCTCGCCACCTCGGCCGGACCGATCCAGGCGCTCGCGGCCGACAGCCAGCTCACCAGGATCGCAACCGCCTACACCGGGCTGCCCGACGGTCCCGACTTCGGGACGGCCCTGGCACGCCTGCGGGCCGAGCTCGGCATGATCACCGCTGAACGGCCCGAGCAACGGTTCCAGATCCTGGCGCTGCCCCGGGACTGGGACCCGCCGAGCGACTGGGCACGGTCGGTACTCGACACCCTCACCAGCGGCTACTCCACCTCGGTGGGACTCGACGCAGGTGTCGGGGGCCAGAGCCGGCCGGACGACCGGCCGGGCCGGCTTGCCTACCCGGCCGAGGCACAGGCCCGCGAGCTGCCGACCGACTACCTCACCGCCGTCGAGGACGTCCTTGACGAGGTGCAGGCCCTGAGCCCCGTGCTGTGCCCGCCCAGGCGCGGCCCCAGGTGCCAGCTGCAGCTCATCAACCCGATGAAGAACACACTTGTCACGGCGACCTCCGCCGCGTGGCGGGGAGACCGCAGGGTTGACGGTGTGTCGTTGAGCCAGCAGGTGGACGGGGAGGCGTCCGCGATCCGCAACGGAATCCAGGTGGTGGCCTCCCGCAGCGTCAACCTGACGAGCAGACGTGGGCTGGTCCCGATCACCCTGGAGAACAACACCCAGTACGAGGTCACTGTGGTGCTCGCCTTCTCTTCGACCGACCGGTCCCGGCTGCGCTCGCCGGCCCGGCAGACACTCCGCCTTCCCCCAGGGCAGAAGGCTCAGGTCGAGATCGAGATGGAGGCCGAGGGTGCGGGGACGTTTCCCCTCGAGATCCGCAAACTCAACCTCGACGGGCAGGCGCTGTCCACGGAGCCACCGAACCGGGTTCTCGTCCGATCCACCGTCTACGGCGCCGTCGCGACCGCGATCACCATCGGTGCCGTCGGCGTGCTGCTCCTGGCGGTCGTCATCCGTCTGGCGCGACGGCTGCGGGCCCGCCTGCGGGGGGCCAAGGACGACCTGGGCGGGCCGGCGGGCCCGCACGAGGCGGCGACCGGACCGGCGGGCCCGCTCCACCCGGCTGCCCCGCTCCACCCGGTGGACCCGGTGGACCCAGTGAGCCCGGTGAACCAGGTCGATCCGGTCACCCCGGCCGCCTCGGTCTCGACCCGGCATAGTGGCGACGACAAGCGCGAAGCCGCCACCTCGACTACGACGACGCCGGTGGTGCGGACGGCCATCCGGCGCTATGAAGGCCAGGACCGAGGCACCCTTCGCCACGGCCGCGACAGCCAGGAGGACACCGACGACTCGGCGGCCACAGCTCCCTTCCGACGGCGACGGAGCGGCCCATGACGCCGGTCGAGGAGGAAGGCCGGCCGGGGGCCCGGCATCGCAGGGGTGGTACCGGCCCCCGGCGTGATCGCGGTACCGGTCCCGGCGATGGACCGTCGGACCGGGACCCACGCGACGCCGGGTATTCCGACGTCGGGTATTCCGACGAGGACGGCTACCCGGCGGCCGAACGCCCGGCCCGGTTCCCCCCGGACCAGTCGTATCCCGGTTATCCCGGGCAGATCCGTCCGGAGCAGCCAGATCCGGACCGGGGACTCGCGCGCCGGCCCCGGTACTCCGAACGGGACCGTCCGAAGCGGAACCATCCGGTTGACCCGGACGGACGCCGTGGCGCGCCACGGTTCGACACGCCGCGCCATGAAGACCGGCGGCAGGGCGACCCGCGGTACGACGGCGCGCGCTATGACAGCGGCCCGCGCCACCCGGACCCGCGCCACGACGATCCCGCGAGCCCCCGCGACAAGCGGTATCCGCGATCCGCAGGCCGCATCCCCGGTCCCGACGCTCCGCGCATGACCGCCGGCGAGCAGACCCGGAAGCTTCCCGCCACATCGGGCCCACCACCGCCGCCTCCCCATGTGCTGCCTCCGTCGGAAGGAGGTCCGCCGCCGGGGCCCCGCGTACCGGAACGATCGCAACGCAGCACCCCGCCGCTGGACGACGGGCGGACGAGCCGGCTGCCGACCCCGCCCGGGGTCGGCCCCGTCATCCCCATCGGACGATCCTCATGGCGGGACACCCCAGACCGCCCAGACCGCCCAGACCGTGCAGCGCGTCCGGAGCGACGCACCCGAGCCGACCGTTCCCGTCGGGACGGCGACGATCGCCGTCGTCCGTCCTTGAGCGAGTCCAAGCCGACGGTGGCACTTCCTCGCAGCAACGTCCGCCGCATCCCCCCCGAACCGGCCCGACGAGACACCGGCACGGCGCCGCACGGCAGCGCAACGGCACAGCACGGCAGCGCAACCAGGCAGGCCGGCGGGCCGGCGAAGACCGGGCCCGGCCTCGGCCGGGCCAGTGGAACCATGGCGATCGGCACGATCGTCTCCCGGGCATCCGGGTTCCTGCGGACCGTCGCGATCGCTGCGGCGATCGGGACCGGTGCGGTGAGCCAGGCCTACAACGTCGCCAACACCACGCCGAACATCCTCTACGACCTGCTCCTCGGCGGCGTCCTCACGAGCGTCGTGGTGCCGGTCATGGTCCGCACCGCGAAGGAGGATCCCGACGGGGGGGACGCGTTCGCGTCGTCGCTGCTCACACTCATGATCCTCGGCCTCGGGGTCGTCGTGGCAGTGGGCATGCTGATCGCCCCGTGGATCATCAGCCTCTACCTGCACGCCGGCTCCGACGAGCGGGCGCTCGCCGCCACGATGCTGCGGTGGCTCCTGCCACAGATCATCTTCTACGGGGTAGGCGCGACGATCGGGGCGATCCTCAACGTCAGACAGTCGTTCACCGCGCCCATGTTCGCCCCGATCCTGAACAACCTGCTGGTCATCGTCACCTGTCTGAGCTTCACCTATTTCATCGCGGGTCCGCGCCCGCGGGGTGTGGACGGGCCGAAGGCCATCACCGACACCCAGGTGACGGTGCTCTCCGCCGGGACGACGCTGGGCGTCGTCGTCATGACCCTCGCGCTGCTCCCCTCGCTGCGCAAGGTCGGTTTCCGCTACCGGCCGCGGTTGGACATGCGGCATCCCGAACTGCGCTCGACGGCTCGGCTGGCGGGGTGGACGCTGCTGTTCGTCGTGATCAGCCAGGCCGGCTACCTGGTGATCGTCAACCTGTCGACGGCGACGACCGCCTACACGATCTACACGTACGGATACCAGATCTTCCAGCTCCCGTACGCCATCATCGGCGTCTCGGTCATCACCGCACTGTTGCCGAGGATGAGCGGGCACGCCGCCCAGGGGCGCAGGGACCTAGTGCGGGCCGACATCTCGATGGCGACCCGGGTCACGATCACCGCGATCGTGCCCGCCGCCCTGTTCATCCTCGCCCTGGGCCGGCCGATCGCCGTCGCCGTGTTCCATCACGGCGCGACCGGCTACGGCGACGCTATGGACATCGGCGACACCCTCAGCGCCTTCGCCCTGGCCCTCGTGCCGTTCTCCCTGTTCCAGGTACAGCTACGGGTGTTCTACGCCTACCAGGACAGTCGCACCCCGGCACTGGTCAACATCGGGGTCGTAGCGGTGAACGTCATCGGTGCCCTGGTCCTCACCGTGGTCGTGCCCGAGGAGCACCGGGCCGTCGCGCTGGCGCTCTCCTTCGCCACCGCCTACTTGATGGGCCTCGCGGCGACGAGCACCCTGTTGCACCGGCGGCTCGGGGGAATCGATGGCAATCGCACCGTGCAGGTCATCACCCGGGTCGCGATCGCGGCCGGGATCGGCGCCGTCCTCGCGTCGCTGCTCGCCCGAGGTGCCCGCGCGGTCGTGGGTGAGGGGTGGCTTGGTTCCGGGGTCGCGGTGGTGCTCGCCGCGGCCGTGGGAGGCGGGCTCTTCCTCGCGGTCGCCACCCGGATGGGGATACACGAGATCAACGCCCTGCTGGCGGAGGTGAACGGACGACTCGGCGGCCGGCTGTCCCGACGGCCGGGGCGATCATCGCAACGCGGCTGACCGGCAGTGATGGCACCTAGGG
>NZ_CDWRCM010000082.1:0-9892 GCF_977927585.1 Frankia sp. CcWB2
ACATACTTCCCAAACAGGCCCTAGTAACCCCCGAATACAACCATAGTTACCCGGCGTCACTGAAGGCTGCCATCAACTGGCACTTCACCCAGTGGACCGCGAAGCCGGTCGCTTTTGTCAGCTACGGCGGCGCGGCGGGCGGTCGACACGCAGTCCTGCACCTGGAGAACGTCCTCACCGAGCTGCACGCGGTGACCATTCGCGACGGGCTGGCATTCCCGAACTATTTCGTGAACTGGGATGCTGGTCGGCCAGCTGATCCCGACGCTCCCGGCTACGCCAAGACATTGTTCAACCAGCTTGCCTGGTGGGCCGCCGCACTCCAGAAGGCGCGCGCCGAGGTGCCCTACCTCGACTAGTGGTCCGCCTGGTACCGGCACGCGATACCGCTGGCCGAAGCCCGCTACGCCGTCTGTCTCAAAGAGTATGACCAGTGAGCGCGGTTCACAACTAGGACGCGGTTCACAACTACGACAAGGACGGCTTCCTGGCGGAGTTCTTCCCTGACGATCCCCAGCCCCGCCCCGTGCTCGATGACCGTGGTCTTGAACCCGGCGTCCACCCACGCCTCGTGCACCGACGGGGCGACGGCGACGACCCGGTCCAGGCTCGTCCTCGGCCAGCCCCTGTTCGTCTCCACGCAGGCCCTCTGTCTATAATGACAACCGTTTTCATCAACGAGAGGACTGTGATGCGTTCGCGACCACCGGCTCCGGGCCGCACCGCAGCTGCCCACACCGAGGCCCGCTCGTCACTCACGGTGCTCTGCGGTTTCTGGTCGTCGACGACCTTCGCCGTGGCCCGGGCGATGGTGGCGGCCGACCGGTCGTCACTCCTGACGACCAGCATCCCTGGCAATCATGAGAACCGTCTTCAATAGTGGGAGATGGTGGCACATGACTGGCCCATGGAAGACGCCGGCCGGCCCGGGCGTCGCCGCCGAGCTGGGAGCCGTCGCGGAGACGTTGCTGATCCCGCTGTACGGGCGGGCGTCGCTCGCGGTCGCGGCCGGTGGCTGGAGCTGGATCTTCCTGACGCGATGGCGCTGCGCCGCCGCTTCTTCAGCGACGGCACCCGCCGCCGGCACCTGGCCGGGTCCGTCCTCGACGACGACTGGCTCGAGGTCGCCGCGGACACCGGCCCGGGGCCATGGATGTTCGTGGCCGAGGCCGTGCTCGGGTTCCTCGACGAGCACGACGTCCACAACGTGCTTGCCCAGGTCGCGGGCCGGTTTCCCGGCAGCCTCGCCGCCTTCGACAGCTGGGGCGAGTGGATGCGGCAGAACCAGGAACAGCATGACGCGCTGAGCAAGGTCGACGCCCGCGCCCGCTGGTTCTGCGAAAACCCGGCCGACCTGGAACGCCAGGTGCCCGGGCTGGAGATCCTCGAATCCCGGACCCTGCCCGAAGCCCCACGGGCCGTACTCGACCGGCTGCCATCCGAGGTATCCGCAGCGATGCCGGCCAGGCATGAGGACCCGCAGGTGCGCTCCTACCGACTCAACCTGGTCCGGCTCGGGGAGCCGTCGACCGGCTGACGTTGTCGAAACGAGCGAGGGCGGCCCGAGTCCGCTCCAGGCGATGCAGGCAACCAGCGCGCCCGCCGGACCACCCACCGAAGCCACCAGCAGAAAGTGCTCGCGCGGACCGACGGCGAATCGCAGACAGACCTCGCGCAAGACTAACCAACGCGCTCATCTGCTGATGACAGGACGTCCGGCTGCCCGCATGACGCCGCTTCGGGCCGCCGAGTTGAGGAGGTGGGTGAACGTCAGCCGTAGCTGGGATCGAGCGGGGTCGCGGGACGCGCGGCAACGGCGTCGATCGCGGGATCGGCGAGGACCGCGTCGATCGCGGCGTGGCTGGCACCGATGTAGGTGGAGTAGCCGTCGATCTCGGTGGCGACAAGCCAGGCCCGATCGTAGGGCCACCACAGACTCGCGCACCTCCACTCCACCGGCGCCGGCAACATCGGGGCGGCGCTCACCGGCCCGGTGAGCAGGTGGTACGCCCGGTTAGCTGTCCGCACACGCATCGGCCGGTCCTCCCAGGCGCGCGTCTCAGCGAGGCCGAAACTCTCCCAGAGGCAGAAGTACGCCTGGTCCGGCGTGTCGGTGAAGCTGGACAGGACCCTCGCGAGAGCCGCCGTCTCCCGCGCGTCCAAGCCTCCGTCAGAGGGTCGCCCCCAATGGTCGGAACCGGCGACGAGGTCGTCGAACCGGGTCTCGGCCGTCAGCGCCACGCCTCGGCATGCGGCGATCTCGGACCACCGGTGTCGCCGTCCCACACCCTCACGGTCGTAAGTCGGCGGCAGCACCCGGGCATAGGCCGCGAAGACGGGCGGCACCATCGCCGCGACCGTTGCGGCTGACGTGGTAGCGGCCAGGGCTGCCGCTACCCACGCCGCCGGACTGACGTCGGGCAGCAGCGACATCCCCGGCGCCCACGCGACCGGCTCCCCCATGTCCATCAGCCCACTCTGCCAGTCCCCACCCTCCTGATCGGGCCATCAGCCTTCCGTCGTAGGTCGTGGCCCCGTCGGCGGCCCACGGGATCCTGCGCGACATCGCCGGCCGCCGTGTAACGATGCGCGGTCGGCGAGGATGGTATGTCCATGAGCACATCTACGCCTCGCCGTCCGGAGCACAGGTCGGGACGTAAATCAGGATCGACGCCCACGTTGCTGGGCTACCCGCGCAGCTCCCTGCTGGTACCCGTGGTCGCCGCACTCGGCGGGCTGGTCTTCGCGGCCTGGAAGCCCGGTGTCATCCGATCGGCGTTCGCCAGCCCGCGCAGCGTCGCCTTCACGCTCGTCATCATGGCGGCGGTCGCCGGCCTCGGCTTCCTGCTGCCCAGACTGGGGAGGGGACCGGTGCTCACCGGGGCAGCACAGGCCGTGCCGGTGCTGCTCGCGTTCGTCGTCACAGTCCTGCCCGCGTTCCGAAACGTGACCGTCGAGGAGGAGTTACCCGCCGACGTCACCGCGGTCCTGTCGACCCGACCGTCCCCGCCCGGCGCCGCCCCGCAGGCGGGGCCGGCACCCGGGCAGACGCCGCCCCGGCCGCCGGCCCCGACGCAACCGGCGGCCGGGGCGGATGTCGTCGAGCTGGGGCGGGCGCAGCTGGTCGGCATCGACCACGACGCGACCGGGACCGCGCGACTCATCCGGCTCGCGGACGGCTCACACCTCGTCCGGTTCGAAGACCTCGACGTCGAACCCGGGCCCGACTATCAGGTGCACCTGGTGCCCGGGGCCGACAAGACCGACCCGGCCGGCAGCACCCGGCTCGACAGGCTGAGGGGGAACCTCGGCGACCAGAACTACCCGGTGGCCGCCGACGTCGACATCGACACGCCCACGACCGTGCTGATCTGGTGCCGAGCCTTCGCCGTGCCGATCGCGGCGGCCACCGTCGGCGTCTGAAGGCACCCACCACCTGCAAATGCGGCTTGGGGTGGGGCGTAATCGCAGTCGCGGTTGCGTCGCGATCAATCGCTACATTTTTGTCACGATGTAGTGAACCGCGCACCGATCTCCGCCTGAAGCCATTCAAGGTGTCGTGCGTCGGCACACGAAGGGGCTGCGGACGCTTTGACTTCAACGGCGGCGATCGCCTGGAGATATCTGCGAAGCCGAGGGCTAGGGCTTCCCGGGTCGCGCTGCAGAATCGTCGGCCGGACCAGGAACGGGCGAAGACCTGGGGGCACGACGTGCGTGTGTTGTTGTCGACCTATGGGGGACGCGGTGACGAGGGAAGGCAACGAGAGATGAGGACGTGCCCAACACGAGGTTCGACAGAGCTGGAGGTGCCGGTGATTCGATCGGCCAGTGCAGTGGAAGAGAGCACGGCTGCCCCGGAGGTATCGCGATGAGCGAGCAGTACGTGTTGGGTCTTCAAGAGGTTGACGAGATGCAGGTCGCGGTCGTTGGCGGCAAGGGTGCGCACCTGGGGGCGCTGTCGCGGATCGAAGGCATCCGCGTGCCGGCTGGCTTTTGCGTGACGACGGACGCCTTCCGGCGGATCATGGCGGAAGTGCCGTCGATTGAGGGTCGGCTCGAGCAGCTGTCGCGCCTGAAGCCGGATGACCGGGAGGCGATCCGCACGCTCAGCGCGGAGATTCGCCGGACCATCGAAGGGATCGCCATCCCGGGCGATCTCGCGGCGGCGATCCTCCGGCACGTCAGCCGGTGCTGGGCCTCGCTGTTCACCGAGCGGGCCGTGACCTACCGCCAGCGCAACGGCGTTGACCACCGTACGGTCCACATGGCGGTGGTCGTGCAGCAGATGGTCTTCCCTCATGCGGCTGGCGTCCTGTTCACAGCCGACCCCGTCACGTCCAACCGGAAGGTCGCCTCCGTGGAGGCCAGCTTTGGCCTCGGTGAGGCCCTGGTCTCCGGCCTGGTGAACCCGGACGTCTTCAAGGTGCGCGACGGCGAGGTCATCGCCGAGGCGGTCGGCGCCAAGCAGCGTGCGGTTCACGCCTCGCCGGCGGGCGGGACGCAGGAACAGGCGATCGACCTGGAGCGGCAGGAGCAGCCGACGCTGACGGCTGCGCAGGTCGTGCGGCTCGTGCAGCTCGGCCGGCGGATCGAAGCGCACTTCGGCCGCCCCCAGGACATCGAATGGTGCCTGGTCGACGACGGCTTCCAGATCGTCCAGAGCCGGCCGATCACCACGCTGTTCCCCATCCCCGAGTCCGGCGACCGGGAGAACCACGTCTATGTCTCCGTCGGCCATCAGCAGATGATGACCGACCCCATGAAGCCCCTGGGGCTCTCCTTCTGGCAGATGACGACCCCCGCGCCCCGGCGGCCGCCTGTTCGTCGACGTCACCCAGAGGCTGGTCTCGCCGACGAGCCGCGCCGGCTTCCTGGAGCTCATGGGGAAATCCGATCCGCTGACCGGGGACGCGCTGCAGACCATCCTCGAGCGCGACGGCTTCATCCGGCCGCTGCCTGACGAGGGTCCCCCCGGGCCACTGTCCGGCGGCGCGCCAGCCCCGATCGAGACCGATCCGGCCATCGTCACCGAGTTGATCGGGCGCAGCGAGGCTTCCATCGCCGCCTCGGAACGCGACATCCGGACGAAGTCGGGAGTGGCGCTGCTCGACTTCATCCGGGTGGACCTCCAGGAGCTGAGGCGGATCTTGTTCGATCCGCGGAGCCATCAGGTGTTCATGTCGGCGATGGAGGCCACCTGGTGGCTCAACGAGCGGCTGGAGGCGTGGCTGGGCGAGAAAAACGCGGCGGACACGCTCACGCGGTCCGTGCCCCACAACGTCACGTCGGAAATGGGGCTGGCGCTGCTCGACGTCGCTGACGTGATCCGCCCACATCCGGGCGTGGTGGCGTTTCTGCAGCACGTCGAGGACGAGGGTTTCCTGGACGCGCTGCCCAAGCTCGCGGGCGGGCGGGAAGCGCGAGACGCCGTCGAGGCCTGGCTCGACAAGTACGGCATGCGCTGCGTCGGCGAGATCGACATCACGCGGCCGCGTTGGCGTGAACGCCCCTCCACGCTCGTGCCCATGATCCTCGGCAACATCAAGAACTTCGAGCTGGGCGAGAGCCGACGACGCTTCGAGCAAGGCCGGCAGGAGGCCTGGAAGAAGGAGCAGGAGCTGCTGGAGCGATTGCGGGCCCTGCCGGACGGGGAGCGCAAGGCCGACGAGACGAAGCGGATGATCGACCGGGTCCGGACCTTCATCGGGTACCGGGAGTATCCGAAGTACGGCATGGTCAGAGCCGCTACTTCGTGTGCAAGCAGGCCTTGTTGGAAGAAGCCGAGCGCCTCGTACAGGCCCACGTACTTCGTGAGAAGGAGGACATCTTCTACCTCACGTTCCAGGAGCTCCACGACGTCGTGCGCACGAACCGCGTGGATGACCGGCTCATCGGCCGGCGCAAGGACGCGTTCAGGTCGTATCAATCGCTCACGCCGCCCCGGGTGCTCACGTCGGATGGCGAAGTCATCGCCGGGGCGTACCGACGCGACGATTTGCCGGCCGGCGCGCTGAGCGGCCTACCGGTCTCCGCCGGGACCATCGAAGGGCGGGCCCGCGTCATCCTGGACATGGCACGGGCCGATCTCGAACCGGGCGACATCCTCGTCACGGCCCACACGGACCCCAGCTGGACGCCCCTCTTTGTCGCCATCGCGGGCTTGGTGACGGAGGTCGGAGGATTAATGACTCACGGCGCGGTGATCGCACGGGAGTACGGATTGCCGGCCGTCGTCGGTGTGGTAGATGCCACCCGACTGATCCCCGATGGGCAGCGGATCCGCGTGCACGGCACCGACGGGTACGTCGAGATTCTACCCTGACTGATCACACCGAGAACACCCATCCGTGGCTTCCGACCAAAACAACGCTAAACGCTAAGAAGTTAATCTTTCTGGGTTAGGATTCGGAATGAAATAACTTGTTCACTTCGGGGTCCTCGCGAGCCCGTGACCTGCGAAGACGCATATTGGCTTGCATTAATTACTTCATTACGAATTCTTACGCGGATGTGGGCGCGTCCTCGGCGGCGAGGCGCTCGCAACGTCGTTTCCCCCACTCGCCCAGCGGGCGGAGGGCCTCGTTGAGGGACGTGCCGTGCTCGGTGAGGGACAAGGACGAGGGCGCCGGGATAGTCCTCCAGCGTGGCCTCCAGCTCCTCGACGAGCGTGAGGGACAGGTGATTGGTCGGGTCGCCCTTGGCCTTCCGTAAGCGCGGAGTCTTCATCACCTCCGGCACGCTGGAGCGAGTGTGACAGCCGGACTCGGCCAAGCTGAGATCAGATCGTTGCTGGAGGAACTGGACGCCGAAGACGACGTCCCGGCCTCAGATTCGAACGGATCCACGGGCCCCGGCCCACCCGCGCCGGGGCCGGCGCGGGGCCCGTCCGGACCGGCGCTACCCGCCGAATGCGGCAAGTGCCTCGTCGATGACCGCATGACGATGGTGCAGCCCCGGCTCGTTGCGCCCGAAGACGAGCTCAGGCCGCGCCCCCGACGCCATGTTCTTCTGGATGTCGATCGCCATGCGGTAGTCCTCGTCGCGCACCGTGGCGTGCGCGTACTCGAAGATCTCGTCCGCGGCGGTTCGCGTCGCCTCGTCCGTGAGATCCATCGGCGACGCGTTCTGGTGGTAGGTGATCGAATGACCCGGCCCGCTCCCGGGATAGACCCGGAACACCTCGCCGTTGACGACGGTGACCGAAAGGACAATGTTGGGGAACAATGCGTAGATCACCACGAGGTTGTGCAGTGGTTCCCATTCTTCCTCGGGCTTGTCCGCGAGGTCCGTGATGTGCCGCATCGGGAAGACCAGCCGATAGTGCGGGCCGAAGGAGTCGAACAGCGCGCAGTTGCTCTTGGTGATCAGCGCGAACGTGTCCCGGTGCACCGTGGCGAAGTGATAGTTCTCGGCGAACGTGTCAAGCGCGAACTTCCAGTTGATCGGGAAGTCGAGCACCTTCTCGCCCACCGAAGCCCAGCTACCGATGTCCCAGGACGCGAGTTCCGGGCCGAGCTCTCCCAGGTGGGCGTCGATGTCCAGGGGACCGCTGTCCGGCTGGAGACCGACCCACAGGAATCCGGAATGCTCCGCGGCGGGCAGTTGCGTGAGGCGGGGCTTCCCGGCCATCGTCGAGGGGAAACCTTCACGGCCGGGTCCGCCGACGAAGTCACCCTGGGCGTCATATACCCAGGCGTGATACGGGCAGACGAACCGTTCGGCCACGCCACAGCCCTCCGCGACCGGCGCCTGGCGATGGGCGCAGACGTTCTGGAAAGCCCTGACCGTGCCGTCCTCGCCCCGGGTCAGAAGCACGGGAACGCCCATGACGGTCTTCGTGCAGTAGCTTCCGGGTGCCGGCAGCTCAGAGCGGTAGCCGACAAGCTGCGGAGAGCGCAGGACAAGCTCGCGCTCGCGCTCGAAGCGTTCCTGGCCCGTGTACGCCAGGGCTGGCTGGCGGCGCTCAGCGGGCACCATGTCGGTTGTCTTGTCCATCGCGATTTTGAGCGCCCGTCGAGTGAGATCGATGAGCTCGTGGCGGTCGATCTGAGGCCTCCTTGATGCGGCAGTCCTGATACGGCGGTTACGTCATGCCAAGAGTGCCGAAGTATCGGCACAAGATCGCATATGACGTAGTAGCGAAATCGTATATGCCCTCGGCCAAACGCCGTTGAGCCGACATCGTCGAATTCTCAACAGGAGCGACGGTGTCACTCTATGTGCAACACCGACAATAATCCCGGGTAGATGGGTACGCTATGTCATAGACATACAACCCTGCGTAGACGACACCCGAACGGATGGTCAGGCCGAGCCGATGGTCAGGGCGAGCAGGTGCTGCCGGGCTGACCGAAACCCGGCCGGGAGAGGTCGAGGTCGATCCTGTTGTCCGGGCCGAGGACGCGCGTGCGTTCCAGGACGCATTCCCGATGCGTCACGGTGTCGGTGACGGTGATGCGCTGAGGGCCGGCGTAGAGCGATCCGCTACTCTAGTCGGACGACCCGGTGCTGGTGCGAACGGCGAAGGAGGAGATCGGGTAGCCGGTGGAGGAACGGGCGTGGCCACCGAAGATGACGATCCGCACCCGGCCCGGTGCCGGCGGCCGGCCGCGGTCGGTCAGTTGCCCGCTGATCCGAGCGGTCCCGGGGTCGCCGAGGGCGGTGAGGGCGATGCGGCCGATGGCGACGGAGTACGTCCAGCCGTGTGCCCAATGGTCGAACCGGTCGATGTAGAAACGCGAATGGACAACCTCGGCGTCATGCGCCTGATCCGAGTAGAACTCGAACGACAGGCCGGCGGTGCGCGCTCCCCAGTCGGTCCGCAGCAGACCACCCCGGACCAGGTCGGGCTGGGTGTTGCTCATGAAGTAGCCGGCCGGGAAAAGCAGGCCTCCGCCGGGAGGGAAACGGGAGTAGGTGGTGTAACTTCCCCGCTCCTGGCAGGCGTTGACGAAGGCGTCGCCCGTACGGGTCCGCGGGTCGTAGTTCTGGCAGGGAAGGTACGGTCGGCTGGTCGACCCGAGCACCAGGTCCACACCGACCGCACCGCCGATCGATGTCGGGCCTCCGTTGCGATCCGTGAACCCCTCGAAGGGAACCGCGACGCCCTCGCCGCGGGTGGGACCGCCGGCCGCCCTGACCGGCGACGATGTCGCCATGGAAAGTAAAATGATTACGACCGCGAGCAGGAAAGCTCTCCTCCCCTCACGCGTCCTCGCGCTCCAGACCCGGGTACGAGCCAGCCCGCGGATCATGTCGACGTCCTCTCGCCTGGGGAGCCTCTGCCATCAAGCCGATGACACACGCAGGGAGGGGTCGCGGCGGCGGTGCTTTCCATAACCGACACGCAGTCGTTGCGAAACCGCAAGGAGAATGTCCGCTCGTGCTCAGCCTCCTGGAGCCCCCTCGTTCCCGTCTCCGGGCCGCGACTACGGCACGCGGCTACGGCACCTGGGGAACCGATCAGATGACACGCATGGGATGAGAGGGATAAAATGGCCGGTTGGATTCCGACGGTAGTCGTGACGGGTGCGGGACGGGGAATCGGCGCGGCGATCGCCACCGATCTCGCCCGGCGCGGATATCACGTGGTCGTGAACTACCGGCGGGATGCCGCGGCCGTCGCGGCCGTCGTCGCCGGCATCCAGCGGGACGGCGGCCAGCGGAGGTCAGCGGCCGATCCAGGTCAGGGGCCGGCGGAGGTCTCGGCGAGCTCCGCGACGAACGGACGGCACTCCCGCCACGCGGCCACCTGCTCGGGCCGGCCGAAGACCTTCAGGTAGTTCTCGACGTTGGTCTCGTCGATCTCGCCCAGCACGACGGGTTCGAAGTCGGTGCCGTCCTCCCCGACGAAGGCCGGCAGCGGTTCCAGCACAGTGTCCAGACTCGGATA
>NZ_CDWRCM010000082.1:10098-18245 GCF_977927585.1 Frankia sp. CcWB2
TCGTTCCGGAGAGCACCTGCAACGCCCCGGGCACGACGGGCACCGGGATCCAGGTGCCGTCGGGCTGTTGCGCCTGGAGCCCGGAGTACCCGCCGTGCTGGTGCAGGACGGTCACCGCCGAGCCGTCGGCGTGCTCCAGCAGGAGAAGCTTCTCCTCCTCGGAGGCCGTGTCCGGGTAGGTCCAGGTCGGGTAGTCGTTGACGAGCAGGTTGAGGTGGTACGGCTCGTCCTGCGGGAAACTGCCGGCGGGTAGTCCGAGCAGCCGCTCGTACAGGCCGAGCACCCGCCGGGCCAGCGCCGCGGCCGCCTCGGCGTAGGCGACGGTGACCCCGCGCAGGTCGGGGTCCTGCGGCGGCCAGACGTTGGCGTGTTGGTAGAGCCCGAGCCACCGCTTCGACACACCCGCCGCGGCAGCGTCGGCCGGGTTGTCGAACTGGCCCACGGAGTACCGTTCGATTTCCAGGCGGCCGAAGTCGTCAGGCCACTGCCGCCAGCCCCGGAAGGGGTGTCCGGTGGGGCTGGCCAGCTTCGCCTTCTCCGCCCGCGGCAGACGCAGGATCCGCTCGACCCGACGCTGGAAGTCCTCGATCAGCTCCAGCGGAACGCCGTGGTTGACAATCTGGATCAGGCCGATCCGCTCGGCCGCCGCGCGCACGCGCCGCAGCAGGTCCGCGGGCGCGTCCTCGGCGAGGGCCACTTCCAGGTCGATGACGGGAATCTCGTCGGTCATGGCAGGGGGTCCTCTCCGGTTTCTCCGACATCAGACATTCTCCTTCTCCGCCATCGCCCCGGTGCCCGCCGCCGGCAGTGGCGGGAGCACAGGCAGATCAGCGGCGTCGAGATGGCAGTGCACGGTGTGGGATGCCGTCATGGCGGCCCCGTCGAGCAGTCGGACGGGAGGGACAACGGAGTCGCAGAGCCCCTCCACCCGGCTGGGGCAACTCCCGGCGAAGCCGCAGCCCACGGCCGCGGGGAGGGTGGGCCGGGTCTTCCCGAGCCGCCCAGCCCACCCGGCCCGCTCAGCCCACCCGGCCCGCCCGGGCGGTGCCGGATCCACCGGTGCGGTCAGCGTGTGGGTGGCGGTCAGCGTGTGGGTGTAGGGATGATGCGGTCCGGCCAGTACCGCGGCGGCCGGGCCGACCTCCACGATCCGGCCCCGGTGCAGGACGGCGACCCGGTCGGCGAGGTAGCCGACGACGGCCAGGTCGTGCGAGACGAACAGGTAGGACACGCCGTCGGCGTCCCGGGTGGTGGCGAGCAGCTCGAGCACCGCGGCCTGGACGCTGACGTCAAGCGCGGACACCGGCTCGTCGCAGACGATCAGCTTGCGATCGCCCGCGAGGGCCCGGCCGATCGCGACGCGTTGCTTCTGACCGCCCGACAGCCTCGGCGTCATCACCGGCAGCAGCCGGGAGCCGAGCTCGACGCGTCCGGCAAGGTCGGCGACCGTGCCCTCGCCGCGCAGGGTCACCAGTGCCCGGCGCAGCACCGTGGCGACGGTGTGCCGGGGATTGAGGGTGGTATCGGGGTCCTGGAAGACCATCTGCACGCGTCGGCGGTTGTCCGCGCGGCGGCGGAACAGCGATGCCGGTAGCGGCCGGCCAGCGAGCCGGATCTCGCCGGGTCCGTCCGGGCCCAGGCCCGCCACGGCTCGGGCAAGGGTCGTCTTCCCGCTGCCGGACTCCCCGACAAAGCCGAGTACCTCCCCGTGGCCGATGTCGAGGTCGATACCGGTGAGCACGGGTGTCCGGCCATAGCTGCGGGACAGCCCCCGCACGGTCAGCAGCCCCGGCCGGGCCTCCCGCGGGGCCACGCCGACGACCTGTTCGGGACGGCGCAGCAGTCCGACGCGGTCGCCGTGATGGCAGCGCACCGTGTGCCCATCGTGCCCGCCGGGTCCGTCCGGGGAGTCGGCGACGGGGGCAAGCGGCGGCTCGGACGCACGGCACACCTCGTCGGCGAGCGCACACCGGTCGACGAAGATGCAGCCCACCGGCCGGTCGGTCGGCGACGGCGGCTGCCCGGGCACCGCCGGTATCCTGCGTTCCCGCCTGCTCATCCCCACCCGCGGGACGGCGGCGACGAGGGCGGCGGTGTAGGGGTGGCCAGGCGCGGTGAGCAGGTCGGCCGCCGTGCCCTGTTCGACCAGGCGGCCCGCGTACAGTACGCCCACCCGGTCACAGGTACGCGCCACCAGTTCAAGATCATGACTGACAAGCATGACGGCGGCGTCGATCCGGCGCCGCAGCGCCTGGATCAGGTCGAGGACCTCCCGCTCGACGGCGGCGTCAAGGCCGGTGGTCGGCTCGTCGAGGACGAGCAGGCGGGGGCTGCCGGCGAGGGCCGCGGCGATGCCGACCCGCTGCTGCTGGCCCCCGGAGAGTTCGTGCGGCCAGCGTCGCGCGATCGTCGCGGGCTCGGGCAGCCGCACCGCGCCGAGCAGCTCGACGGCCCGCGCCCGGGCCTCGGCCCGGGACAGCCCCCCCCAGCCGGCAGGCCTCCGCCACCTGCGCGCCGACCCGCACGGTGGGGTCCAGGCTGCTGCTCGTGCCCTGGTGGACCATGGCGAAGGCGTCGGCCCGCCACCGCCGGTGCTCCCGGGCGGACAGGGCCCGCACGTCGACCCCGTCGAGCACGATGCGGCCGGCGTCGATGGCACCCCCGCCGGGCAGCACGCCCGCGAGCGCCGCGGCCAGCGTGCTCTTGCCGCACCCCGACTCTCCGACCAGGCCGTAGGTCTCACCGGGTCGGACCCGCAGGCTGACGCCGTCGACGGCGACGGCCGGTCCGCCGGACGACGGGTAGCTCACCGTCAGTCCTTCGACGACAAGCCCCCCGGCGGCCACGGCCTCGCCCACCACCGCGTCGCCCACCACCCCGTCGCCCACCACCCCGTCGCCCACCACCGCGCGGCCTGTTCCCGCAGGTTGTCGGCGATCAGCGCGACACTGATGACGAGACTTCCGACGGCGAGCGCCGGGAACAGCACCGTCCACCAGCCCTGCTGGAGGAAGACCCGGTTGTCGGCCACGGAGGCCCCCCACTCCGGGGATCCCGGTGGCTGGCCGAGTCCGAGAAAGGACAGGGTCGAGGCGGCGAAGACCGCGTCGCCCAGCCTCGACCAGCACGGTTCCGGTCACGTTGGGCAGCACCTCCCGCCACAGCAGCGACCAGAACGGCTCGCCACGCAGCCGGACGGCCTCGACATAGGGCTTCTCCCGCTCGACCAGCACGGCCGCCCGCACGCTGCGGGTCACGATCGGGACGAAGAACGTTCCGATGACCAGGACGAGGGTGGTCGTCGAGCGGCCCACAAGTGCCACCACCACCACCACGGCCGCGACCAGATTCGGGAAGACAGCGAGCACATCGACGACCCGCATCACGATCTCGTCGAACAGGCCGCGCCGCGCGCCGCATACGAGCCCGAGCAGGCTTCCGACCGCCACCCCGAGCGCGGTCGCCAGCGGAGCGACCTCGAGCACCGGGCGGGCTCCTGCCATCACCCGCGACAGCACGTCCCGGCCGAACTGGTCGGTGCCGAACAGGTGCCCGCCGCCCGGCCCCAGCATCCGCTGGGACGGATGCTGGGCCATCGGATCCGCCGGCGCCAGCTGCGGCCAGAACACCGCGACGACGACCCAGCCGACCAGCAGGAACGCGCCGACCACGAAGCCAGCCCGGAAGCCAGCCCGGGAGCCGACTGTGACGCTCGCCGCGGAATCCACCGCGGTGTCGTTCACCGCGCCCCCTCCCCACCCGTACGCGCGGATCGAGCAGCGCGTACACCAGGTCTGCGACGACGTAGATGCCCATCCCCACCGCGCCGAGCACGATCGCGCCGGCCTGCAGGGTCGGCACGTCCTTACTGGTCGCCGACGACAGCAGCAGGTCGCCGATGCCCTGGTAGCCGAACAGCAGCTCGACGGTCACCAGTCCCGCGAGCAGGAACTGCAGCTGCACGGCGAGCGCGCTCGTCGCCGGCACCAGCGAGTTGCGCAGCACGTGCCCGCGCACGAGCTGCGCCTCGGACATGCCACGCACCCGCATTGCCCGGATGAACGGGCTGGCGAGGACCGCGACCGTGCTCGCCCGCACGTGCCTGGCGACATAGCCGGTGCACAGCAGGACCAGGCAGACTGCGGGCAGCAGCAGATGCCGGATCAAGGTCAGCGGACCGGCCCCCGGCGGTGCCTGCGCCGACGAGGGCAGCCAGTGCAGCTTCACGCTGAAGAGGACCAGCAACACGACGCCGGTGACGAACTCGGGAACGGCACCGAGGCTCAGGCCTGTGACGCTGAGGATCCGGTCGGTCAGCCGCCCCTCGCGCAATCCCGCCGCAAGGCCGAGCGCCAGCGCGACAGGGACCAGCAGGACGAAGGCGAGCAGGGCAAGCGTCGCGCTGTCGAGCAGACGCTCGATCACTAGCGGGCGGACGTCGACTCCGAGCGTGTAGGAGCGCCCCCAGTCACCGGTGGCGAACCCACCCAACCAGTGCAGGTAGCGGGGCACCAGCGGCTCGTCGAGACGCAACTGGTGGCGCAGCGCGTCCACCGACGCCTGGCTGGCCTCCCGGCCCAACACGACGCGCGCCACGTCGCCGGGGATCAGTTCGGTGGCGATGAACACCAGGAAGCTGACCGCCAGCATGGTGACGGGGATCGTCGCCAGCCGCCGGGCCAGGAAACGCACCATGCCGGATCAGGCCCGGCTCACGGTTGTCAGGTCGAGGAAGGCCGACGGGTGGGCGCGTAGCCCCCTGACCCGGTCGGACCGGTAGGCCCGGACGGCCCCGGACCACACGGTGATGATGACCGGCACGTCCTCGTGAAGGGCCCGCGCGATGATCTCGGCCTGCTTCTTCCGCTCGGCGGGGTCGGTCGCGGCGTCGTAGGCGTCGGCCGCGGCGTCCAGGGCGGGGTTGGCGTACTTCGAACCGTTCCAGACCGCGTGGCTCTTCACCATCGGGATGATGAACTGGCTTGGCGTCGGGCGGCCCACCCAGCCGACGAGGTTCGCGGTGGTGAACAGCCAGGGGGTGTCGGTCTCCTGGTTGCCGCCGTAGAACGCATCGGAGGTCTGCTGGTCGAGATCGACCGTGATCCCCACCTGCTTGAGCTGGTCCTGGATGACCAGCGCGTAGGCCTTGTTCGGGACGCCGAAACTGAGAGTGAACCGCAGGTTCTCGACCCCCGCGGCGGACAGCAGCGACCGGGCCTTCGCCGCGTCCTTCGCGCGTTGCGCGAGGTCCTTCGGGGCGGCCGCGAACGCGGGCGCGAGAAGGTGGTCGTTGCCGAGGACGCCGACCCCGTTGTAGACGGAGGCGAGGACACCCGGCCGGTCCAACGCGTAGGCGATGGCCTGCCGGACCTCCTTCTTCGTGAACGGTGGCTTGTCGACGCGCAGGGTGAACGCGGTCAGGCTGGTACCGCTGACCTTGTCGACGGCGATGGAGTTGCTTCCGGCGATCGGGACGACGAGGTCGGCCTCGGACAGGATCTGCGCGTCGATGGCGCCGCTCTGCAATGCCAGCAGGTCGGCCTGGGCGTCCTTGTGGAAGGTCACCTTGACGCCGTCGAGGTAGGGCTTGCCGGCGTCCCGGTACTTCGGGTTGCGGCGCAGCGAGGCTCCCTGGCCGACGTCGTAGGAGTCGAGCCGGAACGGCCCGGTGCCGATCGCCTTCGTGGCGAACGTGCCGACCTTGTAGTCGCTCTTGAGCACGACCGCGTTGTAGTTGCCCGCGGAGACCAGGTAAGGGAAGTCGGAGAACGGCCGCTCGAGGTGGAAAACCACCGTGTCCGCCCCCGACACCGCCACGCCGCCGGCCTTGAGGACTGACGCGAAGGCGGACAGGGCGGCGGACTTGTTCGCCGGGTCCAGCAGCCGGTCGAACGACGCCTTCACGGTCGGCGCGTCCAGCGGGGTGCCGTCGGAGAAGAGCACGCCCTTGCGCAACGTGAACGACCAGGTGCGTCCCGCGTCGGACGACGTCCACCCGGTCGCGAGCTGAGGGCGGAGCTGGAAGTCCGGATCGAGCCAGATCAGGTACTCGGCGACGAGCTGGACCAGCGCGATCACGGTGCCGTCGTACATGGTCACCGGGTCCAGCGCGGTGGGCGGCGTCGGAGCCCCCAGGATGATCAGGCCGCTGCGCCGGCCTCCCGCGGCGCCCGACGCGCCGGCCGCGCCCGTGTCCGCGCTGGATCCGGAGCTGCCGCAGGCCGCGAGGAACGCGGCGATGCCGCCCGCACGGGATGCTCGGCGGCGGAGGACGTCCGATTCCCGGCGATGTCGATCGGGGAAGTCGGAAATGACGACATGGATATGGATCCTTTGCGTGATGAACGAGGAGGAGGAAGAGGAAGAGGAGGAAGAGGAAGAGGAGGACGGGCGTCGCACCGCGATGGTCGCGACGTGGAAGTGTGAAGTGTGGGTCAGCGCCCGATCACCCGAACGACACGTGCCCGTCCAGAAAATCGGCGATCGGATCCGACACCCGACCCCGGCAATTATCCGGGAGAAGGACCGTCAAAATCTGGAGGAAATTTTCGGAAACAATGTTGACCGCTAAATCCACGCGACGTGCGGCCAGCTCGTTCTCCCCGTCAGCGACAACACAGGGAGCTTGCGACGCGGCGGAGGTCGAGATACCTCCGGGCAACAAATGCCCACTTCAACATCACACTCTGACCATAGCCGAGGGTCGGGCACAGCGCAATGACACGCACCCATACAACCTTGAGTACATGAGCGATATACGTTCCGTATGCCATACGGAATGGAGTTGCTGGACGACAGCCGTCCACGTTGCTCACGATCTGCTGGCTTACGCCGGGCAGCTAGCGGCCCGGCCCACCCACGCCTACCTGCCCTTCGATCTGACCGTTCCCCCGGACACGCCACCGCGCGAGGTGCTCCAGGTCATCACCGCATGCGGTGGACTGCTCAGCAGCGCGCTGGCCACCGCCGACCCCGCAACGCAGGCCTGGCATTGGGGGCCATGCGATCCCGAGGGCTTCGCGGCGATGGGCGTCGCCGAAACCCTCCTCCATACCTGGGACATCGCCGCGGGGCTGACGGTCTCTTGGCGGTTCCCATCGCTCCTGGGCATACGGGTGCTTCGCCGTCTGTTCCCCGATGCACCGGACGGAGACCCGGCTCAGGTGCTGCTGTGGTGCACCGGCCGGAGTGAGCTCGACGGCCGGCCTCGACGCACTTCTTGGAGGTGGGAGGCGACCACCAGGGCACGGCCATTCCAGCAGCCCGCTCCACAGGTCTGACCCGGTTCAGCGTCCTGTGAGCGGTCCACCGGCCTGCCCGCGAGGTGGGCGGATCCGCTCCACTCGGCCAACGGTTTCCGGCGGACCGATATCATCGACCGTTCCCAGGATACCCTCGAACCCGCCCGTCCCGCCTTCGCCGCGTTCCGGGACCTCCCGGTGGCCCGGCAGAACCACTTCCCGTTCGACTCGCTCGAGGATTTCATCGAGAACGGTTCCGCGCTCGCCGGGTCCGCCGAGCAGGTAACCGAGAAACTACTCGACCTCCACCGGCTGTTCGGCAACCAGGTGCTCGGTGTCGGGGTGGAGGGTTTCTTCTTCGCCTGTCGCCGACGGTCGGCGGGCGCCGGCCCTGGGATCCGGGTCGGCATACGGCGGCCGTGCACGGCGGCCGTGAGTACGGATCAGCGTGCGGCAGTGGTGAACACCCGGTCCTCGCCGTCGGACGTGTCGCACACCCCGGCGACCGCTCCGACCGCCGGAATGGCGGCGATGACGGCTTCCAGCAAGGTGCGGGCGGTGGCGAGGTCATCGATGGCCGTGGCGATCCGGTCCCGTTCCCGCTGGAGGTGGGGCAGCAGCTCGGCCGCTCGGATGCCCTGACCTGGACGCTACGTCTTCAGGCAACCCGTCCACGACACGGAGACATCACGACCCTCCATAATCGGCACCCATGTCGACTCTTCAGACATCGACGCTTAAGATAACCTAATGCCTGATCTCGGGGACTACATAGGCATCACCTCAGGAGCTGCCGACCGCCAATGGGCCCGGGTGCTGGCCCGCATGCCGCGCTCATCCGAGGTGAAAGCTCGCCAGGAGACGTTCACTCCCGTCGAGACGCTTCTCTGCCTAGTACTCCAACCC
>NZ_CDWRCM010000083.1:0-5835 GCF_977927585.1 Frankia sp. CcWB2
AACAAGAGATCAAGCAGCTAGCTAATCGCACGAACGTGCGGAAGACAAGTCTAGCCGCCCGCCAGGACGGGATGCTCACCTGGCCGCAGATCCGGGCGTTCGGTATCACCCGGCGTCAGCTCAACCGGCTGATACGCGACGATGCGTGGTCGGTTCCCTATCGGGGCACGTTCCTCCTGCCCGGTGCCCATGCCGTACGTGGGTCCGTGCGGGCTGCGTTGGTCGGTCGTCCCAGGGCCGTTGTCTGCGGTGTCACCGCCGCGCGCCTTCTCGCCCTGGAGGGTCTTCCGAGGTCCCTGCCATTGTGGACGGGGCGAGCCCGCGGCCCGATGGGGCCCGATGGTGCGATTTCCGTGCGCTCGCCGTCACGGTCTCCCATCGACCGCTCCGCCCCGGCAGGAGACCCCTCCCGGCCGGGTCTGCCGGGGTCGGTTCCCCGCGAGGCAACGGATACGGGGCGGCGACGAACGGCCTACCAGGCCGAGTCGGTGCATCTTCTTGTCCCCCCTGCGGTGGGCGCGGTGGCGCACACTCCGGGGCTGGTGGTGCACCGGGGCTGGTGCGACGCTGACGAACGGCGACTGCTGTCGGGTATTCCGGTGACGACGGTCGAGCGGACTTTGGCCGATCTCGTGCTGGACAGTGATCGGGAGACCGCGGTCAGCCTGTTGGACGCCGCCCTGCGGGGCGGGCATCTGGACGACGTCCACCGGGTGCGGGCGGCGGCCGCGCGCCGCTGGGGCACAGCCGAACGGCGAGGTTGGTTCGATCTGGTCGACCGACGGGCCGAGTCTCCGCTGGAGACGCGACTGCGGTTGTTGCTCACCGATGCGGGTCTGGCGCCCGAACAGCTCCAATGGCCGGTATGGGAGCCCGACGTGCCCGGCCAACTCTCACCCGGCGGTTCGGGCTCGGCTCCGACGACCTCGTCCGCCGGCAGGGGCCGATCTGCGGGGCTCGTTGCGCGGCTGGACATGGCCTGGCCCAGTTGTCTGCTGGCCGTCGAGGCCGACGGCGCCGCCTTCCACGAGGATCCCCACGCACTCTTCCGGGATCGGGTCCGGCAGAACGCCCTGCTCGCCCTCGGCTGGAGACTCCTCCGGTTCACCTGGGCCGATGCCCTGAGCCGGCGAAGATACGTCGTGGAGATGGTGGAGCAGATGCTCCTCCGCCAGCGGCAGCAGTGACCTGGCGGGGGAGCCCGGGGGGCCCGGGGGAGTTCGGGGGAGCAAGGCACGGTTCGCGGGGCCGGGACCGTGCCTTGCTCCCCCGGATTCGCCCGTTCCGGGTGCTGGCCGGTGCTGGTGGGTGCTGGGTCAGACGGCGGAGATGGCGCGCAGGACGTCCATGCGGGCGGCGCGCCGGGCGGGGAAGACGGCGGCGAGCACGCCGAGGATCGCCCCGGTGAGGACCACGAGCAGGATCGTCCGTACCGGGTAGGCGAACGTGCTGATTCCCAGGGAGGCCAGCGCCTTCGTCAGCGCCCAGCCGAAGATGCTCCCGACGACGACGCCCAGCACGGCTCCGAAGACCGAGATGATCATTGATTCAAGGATGACCATCAGCCTCATCTGCGACCGCGTCATGCCGACCGCACGCAGCAGACCGATCTCCCGGGTCCGTTCGATTACCGAGAGCGCCAGGGTGTTGACGATACCGAACAGTGCGATGACGACTGCCAAGGCCAGCAGCACGTAGATGAACCCGAGCAGCTGGTCGACCTGCTTCTCCTGCTGTGCGACGAACTCGGACTGGTCCCGGACCGCCACGGTGGCGAACGACTTGACCACCGTGGCGATCTCGGCCCGGACCATCGCCGGGTCTGCCCCGCTCGCCCTCTTCACCAGGACAAACAGGTCGAGGTCATCGGTGGAATGCCGGGCGAACTCGCTCGTGGAGATGATCCACTTGCCGGCTACCTGGCTCTTCTTGTAGGTGCCCACCAGGGTCAGCTCCGCGCGGCCGTCAGCGAAGGTGACCGGGACCTTCTGCCCCACCCGTAGCTGGTGGTCCGCGGCGGTGGAGTCCTCGGCCAGGATCGTGCCGTCGCCGAGGGCGTGGACGTCACCGGTCACCTCCTTGATGGCCAGCATCTTGACCAGACCCGCCGGGTCGCCGGCCAGCACCTGGGAGCTCTGCCCGGAGATCTTCACCAGGCCGCCCCGAAGACCCGTGGCGATCTCGATGCCGGGCTTGCCGGCCAGCTCGCGAGCCACCTCACCGCTGAATCCCTGCCCGAAGTTCTGGGGAGTCAGGTAGAAATTGGCGCCGAGGCTGTTCGACACTGTCTCCCGCACCGACTCCTTGATCGACTGTCCGAGCACGGAGAAGGCGCTGACCAGGGCGAGTCCGATCATCAACGCGGAGGCGGTGGAGGCGGTCCGGCGCGGGTTGCGCATCGCGTTCTCCCGGCCGAGCCGGCCGGTGGCCCCGAACATCCTCGCCAACGGTGCGCCGAGGACCCGGATGATCGGTCCGGACAGCAGCGGTGAGAGGGTGGCGACGCCGAGGAAGATCCCCGCCGCGCCCACCCCGACGGCGGTGGCTCCCGGCTTGCCCGCCGAGGCAGTGCCGAGGATCATCAGGACGATGCCGAGCGCGGTGAGCACCGACCCGGCGATCGCCCGGGAGCGCAGCGAGCGGGTCGGCAGCACGTAGGTCTCCCGCATCGCCGCGATCGGTGGCACCGACGCGGCCTTGCGGGCTGGCACGAACGCCGCCGCGGCGGTGATGAGCACACCGACGGTGTAGGCGATCACGACGGTGCGGGGGCGGAAGACCAGCGCACCGCTGGGCAGCTCCACGCCGAACAGGCCGACGGCGGCGCGCAGCAGCAGCGCGAGCCCAGTGCCGGCCACCAGGCCGGCACTGGCCCCGGCGAAGCCGACCAGCGCCGCTTCGACCTGCAGGGACACCTGGACCTGACGTTTGCTCGCCCCGATCGCTCGCAGCAGGGCCAGTTCCCGCACCCGTTGGGCGACGAGCATCGTGAAGGTGTTGAAGATGATGAAGGCGCCAACGAAGACCGAGATGGCGGCGAAGATCAGCAGAAAGGTGGAGAAGCCGCTGACGGCGTTCTGCACGGCACTGGCGCTCTCATCCGCCAACTGCCTGCCGGTGATCGCCTCGACACCCGGCGGGAGCGCGGCGGCGACTCGGGCCCGCAGCTCCTCCTGGGTCAGGCCGGGCTCGGCGGCCAGGTGGATCGCGCTGAACCGGTCGGGCGCGAGCAGGACCCGCTGGGCGGTGGCGGTGTCGAACGCGGTGATGGCGGCGCCCCCGAGACTGTCCTGACCGCCGATCCGGAAGGTGCCGACCAGGGTGTACTGCGCGGGCGGACCCTTGGTCTGCACCGAGATCTTTGCCCCGAGCGGCAGGTGGAGCTTCTCCGCGGTCGCCCGGTCGACGACGATCTCCCCGGGGCCGGGCGGGCGACCCTCGGCGATCTCCTCCGCCGAGGTGGGCTGACCCCCGGTCCAGCTGATACCGATCCCCGGCGCACCGTTGGTGTTCGAGGGCTTGCCGGTGGCCGGGTCGACGAGGACGGCCTGGCCGTTGACCTTGCCAACCGCCACCCGCACCCCGTCCACTCCGGCGGTGGTGGGGAGGAGCGAGGCCGGTAGCGGCGGGCGGCCGACGTCGCTCGTCGGGTCGATCGCGTTGACCGAGCGCACGGCGACGCTGACGTTCTTGTTGATGTTGGTGAAGAGGGTGTCGAACGTCCGGTTGAGGGTGTCGGTCAGGACCAGGGTCCCGGTCACGAAGCTCACCCCGGCGACGACCGCCAGCATGGAGAGCACCAGCCGGGCCTTGCGGGCCAGCAGGCTCTTGAGGGTGGCGCGCAGCATCGGCTCAGGTCCAGCCCGCCGGCTCCGTGTCATCCGGGTGGTAACTGTCCCGTCCGCCGTCAACACGGCCGGGGCCGTCGACATGGCCGGGGCCGTCAACATGGCCGGGGCGAGGACCGAAACCGCCGGTGCGGCCGGGGTCGGTGAGTGGAGGCCCGCCGCCAGGGCTCGGCACCGGCCGGTGGTGGGAGCGGCCGGAGTGGTACTCCTCACCGTGGCGCGTGCCGCCGACCCGCCTGGAGGCCGGCTGCCCACCGGCGTCGGGCCCGAGGTCCGGGGCGGGGATTGCCTCGAACTGGCCGGTGCGCCGCTCCGGGTAATGGCTCTGATAGGGATCGTGCTCGTCCCGCCCGTAGGTCGGCTGGTCTGGGTAGACCTGGTCTGGGTAGCCACCGGCAGGCCCGTAGCGACCGTCGGTGTCGTTATGGTCGTCGCGGTAGCGGGGGGTGCGCCTGTCGGCGTCGTGTTCTTCGAAGCCACCGTCCCGGCCGTCAGCGATCTCGCCGTCGGCCGCCAAGCCGTCCGCGGCGGCGTCGAGGTGCTTCATCCGGTCCAGCACCTCCTCCGCGGTCGGGTTCGCGATCGCGTCAACGAGTCGACCGTCGGCAAGGAAGATCACTTCGTCCGAGTAGGACGCCGCCGTCGCGTCGTGGGTGACCATGACGATTGTCTGCCCGAGTTCGGAGACCGAGTCACGCAGGAACGACAGCACCTCGGCTCCCGACTGGGAGTCGAGGTTGCCGGTCGGCTCGTCGGCAAAGATGATCTCCGGCCGGGTGACCAGTGCCCGCGCGCAGGCAACCCGTTGCTGCTGACCGCCCGAGAGTTCGCTCGGCCGGTGCTTCAACCGCGGTGCGAGACCGACCGCGTCAACGACGGTGCGCATCCAGGCCCGGTCCGGCGAACGCCCGGCGATGCTCAACGGCAGCGTGATGTTCTCGGCCGCGGTCAGCGTGGGCAGCAGGTTGAACTGCTGGAAGATGAACCCGATGCGGTCGCGACGCAACTGGGTCAGTTGCTTGTCGGACAGCCGGGACAGGTCCACATTGCCGATGAAGACCCGTCCCCGGGTGACCGTGTCCAACCCGGCCAGGCAGTGCATCAGCGTCGACTTCCCCGACCCGGACGGCCCCATGATTGCGGTGAATCGGCCGCGGGGGAAGGCCAGGTTGATCTCGCGCAGTGCCGTGACGATGGTATCACCGGAGCCATAGACCTTCGTCAGCTTGGCGGCGCGGGCCGCGGGTGCGGCGTCCGGTCCGTCTTCTCGCCGGCCGCCCGGGTGCTCGGGAGCCCGGCCGTCGCGGCCGGCAGCGTACTCGCCGGGCCGCGACCCGCGGTCCTCCCGGCCGGGCGGGCTGCCCGCGACCGCGCCCCGCTTCCCGCCTCGGGACGATCCGGTCCGTCGGGCCATCGTGATGTCCTCTCCCTCGCGGCGCGCTGTGTCTCTCTCGACGTCTCTCGACACGGTCTCTCTCGACACGTCGTGCCTGTCCTGCCTGCGCTCGGCCCCGACTGACCTGGGGCGGCCGTTCGGCTACCGTGGTCGATCTCCCCAACGACCGAACGATGATCGGCATCTCGCCGTCGCCGACTGTACCGCTGGCAGTACTGAAGATCCGATCGATATTACTTTTGGTAATCGGGTGATCTGGAGTGCCCCCGAGGAGGCCCGGTGGAGCCACCGCCGCCGGCGAGCCGAGGATGTCGGCACCGTAAACGGGCTGTCCGCGGGGAACGGGGCCCGGCCTGAGACCGCCATCAGCCGTCCGCCTCGCAGACGGTGGGGGCGGCCTCGTCGAGCGGCACCATGGATGTCTGCTGCGGTAGCGGTGGTGGGGTGCCGCCGAAGGCTGGGCATCGAGCCTGATGGTCGCACCAGGAACACAGTCTGTTCGGGGTGGCGCGCCAGTCCCCGGTGCGGTGCGCGCGGTCGATCGCCGCCCACAGGGCCTCGATCCGCCGCTCGGTGGCCCGCAGGTCGGCC
>NZ_CDWRCM010000083.1:6087-8095 GCF_977927585.1 Frankia sp. CcWB2
GTCGGGGGTGGCCCGCAGCCAGGTGCGGTCGCCGAGGTAGTACAGCCGCAGCTCGCGCGGGAGCACTCCACGGATCCGCCAGAGCAGCAGGGCGTAGAACTTCATCTGGAACATCGCCGAGCTCTCGAACGCCGGACCGGGCGAGCGGCCGGTCTTGTAGTCGACCACCCGCAGGGCGGGTCCCTGCGCCGTGGTCGCCTCGTCGAGCCGGTCCAGGTAGCCCCGCAGCCGCAGGCCGGAGTCGAGCACGTGCTCGACGTACAGCTCGCGGGCCACCGGCGCCAGTCGTGACGGATCCTCCAGCGCGAAGTACCCGGCGAGCAGTTCGCGGGCCGACTCCAACCACGCCGCCAGTTCGTCGCGGCCACCGAACAGCGTATCGACCGCCGGCTCGCGGGCGCGCACCGTATCCCAGGCCGGCTCGACCAGCTCCCGTGCGGCCTGCAGGGTACGCCGGGACGCCGGGAGATCGAACAGCTTCTCCAGGACCGCGTGCACCACAGTCCCGCGGGTCGCGGCCTCGCTCGGCGGCTCGGGGAGCCGGTCGACGACCCGGAACCGGTAGCGCAACGGACAGTTGACGAAGTCCGCCGCCCGCGACGGTGACAGTGAACCAATCAACGGCCGGGGTGCGGCCGACGCCACCGGTCCCGGGATGGCAGGAGAGCGCTGCGTCGAGGTCATGTCCTGGACCCTAGATCCCCCCACCAACATCTTTGCCACTCGGTCCCGGACGACGGGTCGGAGTATGGTCCGTAGCATCGGATCCATGGCGGATCAGCACGGCGGCGCGGGTTCGGGCGGCGCAGGCTCGAGCGCCCACGGCGGCGCGAGCCCGGCGGGGCAGGCTCCAAGTGAGCGCCCCCCCGGCGTGCTGGTCGGGCGGATCCGCGGCGTTCCCATCGTCATCTCGCCGTTCGCCATCGTCTTTGCCGTCCTCGTCGCCTACCTGCTCTCCGGCTCGATCCGCGACCGGCTGCCGCTGGCGTCCGACGGGCGGATCCTCGCGCTCTCCTCGTTGATCTCTATCGGCTTCCTGGCCTCCCTGCTCGCCCACGAGATCGGTCACGCTCTGACGGCGCTGGCGTTCGGTCACACCGTGCGGTCCGTAACCCTGCACGGCTTCGCCGGGTTCACCGAGTTCGAGCCGGAGCCCCGCAGTGCCGGCCGCGAGTTCCTGATCGCCTTCGTCGGCCCGGCGGTCAACGGGGTGCTGGCCGCCGGCTGTCACCTCGGCCTGCTCGGCCTCGACGACACCAGCGATGCCGGCGCGGTCCTGCACGATCTCAGACTCATCAACATCGCGTTGTTCCTCTTCAACCTGGCACCCGGCCTCCCGCTGGACGGTGGACGGGTGGTCGTCGCCGCGGTGTGGGGCCTGACGCGCGACAAGCTGCGGGGGCTGCGGGCCGGTGCCTACGGCGGGTTCGTCGTCGCCGCCGGCCTGGTCGTCTGGGGTGCGTCGACCTCCGACGGCATCGGCATGGTGTACACCTATGCCCTGGCGGGCTTCCTCGCGTTCGCGGCCTACCAGTCGCTGCGCGCCGCGCAGGTGCGGGAGCGGCTGCCCGGCCTGTGCGCCGGCCGCCTTGCGCGCCGGACGCTGCCCGTCGAGGGTGCCGTCCCGCTGGCGGAGGCGCTGCGGCGAGCCCAGGAGGTCGGCGCCACCGCCGTCGCGGTGATCGACCGTGATGGCAGTTCCCTGAAGATCATGAATGGCTCCGCGGTCGACGCGCTGCCGGAGCATCGGAGACCCTGGATGACCGTGGATGAAGTGAGTCGGGTGATCTCGCCCGGCATGGTCCTCGACGCCGATCTGGAAGGCGAGGCCCTGCTGGCGGCTGTGCAGCGGGTGCCGGCGTCGGAGTACCTCGTGGAGCAGGCGGGCCGCCCGGTCGGCGTGCTCGCGATGGTGGATCTCGTCGCCCATATCGATCCGGCCGCCGCCGCCCGCATGGTGGCGTCCCGGTGAGCGCCCCGCCCGACGAGCCGGTGTCCCCGGGGGAGG
>NZ_CDWRCM010000083.1:8183-13287 GCF_977927585.1 Frankia sp. CcWB2
GGCCGGCGGTTACGCTCCGCCCCCGACCGGCGCCGCTCATCGCCGGGGCCTGTTCACCAAGGGCGACCGGGTGCAGCTGACCGATCCCAAGGGGCGCCGGCACACCGTCGTCCTCGAACCGGGCAGGCAGTTTCACACCCACCGGGGAGCCGTCGAGCATGACGCCCTGCTCGGCCGGCCGGAGGGGATCGTCGTCACCAGCACGGGTGGCACCGACTACCTGGCGCTGCGCCCGCTGCTCGTCGACTTCGTGCTGTCCATGCCGCGCGGGGCGACCGTGGTGTACCCCAAGGATGCGGCGCAGATCGTCACCTATGCGGACATCTTCCCGGGCGCCCGGGTGCTGGAGGCCGGCGTCGGGTCCGGGGCGCTGTCGTGCTCGCTGCTGCGTGCCATCGGCGACTCCGGGCGTCTGGTCTCCTACGAGCGGCGCGCGGACTTCGCCGAGATTGCCCGGCGCAACATCGAGGCGTTCTTCGGCGGCCCGCATCCCGCCCACACCGTGCTGGTCGGGGACCTGGCCGAGACAACCGAGCGTGACGTCGACCGGGCCGTCCTCGACATGCTCGCGCCCTGGGAGGTCGTTGACGCCGTCAGCGCGGCGCTGGTGCCCGGCGGGGTGGTCTGTGCCTACGTCGCTACCACCACCCAGCTTTCCCGGATCGTCGAGACGCTACGGGCGCACGGCACGTTCACGGAGCCCGCGGCGTGGGAGTCGATGATGCGGGACTGGCATGTCGAGGGTCTGGCCGTGCGGCCCGGTCACCGCATGGTCGGCCACACCGGTTTCCTGGTGACCGCGCGGCGCCTCGCCGAGGGGGTCACTCCTCCGGTGCGCCGCCGCCGGCCGGCGAAAGGCGCGCCGATCGGCCTCGACCCCGCCCTCGAGCCCGGGTCTGTCCTCGAGCCCGGGTCCGAGCCCAGCTCTGAGACCGGGTCCGAGACCGACCGGTCCCGGGATGCCGACCCAGGGTCGGCGACGATCCAGCCGATGTGACGTATCCCATGGGGTCCCAGGGGGCAGGCCATTCCCATGGGGTTCCATGGGGCAGGCCGTGGTCGCGAGTGTGCCGGCCGGGCGGGCCAGTCGTCAGCCGACGGGCCCGCCGGCCTCCAGCGTGCCGTCGCGTTCCACGTAGATGCACGTCCCTGGGCACTCGTCGGCCGCGTCGACCACCGCGTCGACGAGCGGCAGCGGCACCGGGACGTAGGCGCCGGGCTGCATCTGCAGCTCGCCCGCGCTGTCCTTGACGTAGGCCAGACCGTCGACGTCGAACTCGAAGACGGCGGGAGCGAGCTGCACGCACAGACCGTCGCCGGTGCAGGCATCTTGGTCGACCCTTACCCGCAGGTCTGCCGAAACGCCCGGCTTCGCTGGAGTTGCCACAGGGCTCCGATCTTCTGTCAGCATGGCACCGTAACCCGCTGTTTACGGCAAAGCTGGATCGTCCTTGCCCGACCGGCCTGCCAGCGGCGGTCACAACGGTAGTGTGGGTGCGTCCCGGTCAGCACGGGGGAGGTGGAGGCGCAGTGTCCGGTCCCCGTTCGGGCTCTGGCTCCGGTGGGAGCACGGGTCGTCCAGGTGATGCCGAATCACGGCGGTCGGCGTACGAGAAGGAAACACACGAGCTCACGACGCAGGTCGCCTTCCTGGAAGAGGAAGTGACCATGCTGCGGTGTAGGTTGTCCGAATCGCCCAGGCAGCTCAGGGTGCTGGAGGAACGGCTCGCGGAGATCCAGGCGGAGTTGTCGGCTGTCACGGGACAGAACGACAGGCTCGTCGCGACCCTCCGCGAGGCGCGAGACCAGATCGTCACCCTGAAGGAGGAGGTCGACAGGCTCGCGCAGCCGCCCAGCGGCTACGGGATCTTTGTCTCCTCCTACGACGACGGCACCGTCGACGTGTTCACTCAGGGCAGAAAGCTCCGGGTGACCGTGTCGCCGAGCGTCAACATCAGTGATCTCTTGCCCGGCCAGGAGGTCATGCTCAACGAGGCGCTGAACGTGGTCGAGACGCGCGCGTTCGAGCGGCAGGGTGAGATCGTCCTACTCAAAGAGGTCCTCGAGGGCGGGGACCGGGCGCTGGTGCTCGGTCACACCGACGAGGAGCGGGTGGTCATGCTGGCCCAGCCGCTGCTCGACGGACCGATCCGGTCCGGGGACTCGTTGTTGATCGAATCCCGTTCCGGCTACGCCTTCGAGCGGATTCCCAAGTCCGAGGTCGAGGAGCTCGTCCTCGAAGAGGTTCCCGACATCGGCTACGAACAGATCGGCGGCCTGAAGAGCCAGATCGAGTCGATCCGGGACTCGGTCGAGCTGCCGTTTCTGTACAAGGAGCTCTACCGGGAGCATCAGCTCAAGCCACCGAAGGGTGTGCTGCTCTACGGCCCGCCCGGCTGCGGCAAGACGCTGATCGCCAAGGCGGTCGCCAATTCGCTGGCCAAGAAGGTCGAGGCGAAGACCGGCCAGGGCACCGGTCGGGCGTTTTTTCTGAACATCAAGGGTCCCGAGCTGCTCAACAAGTTCGTCGGCGAGACCGAGCGGCAGATCCGGCTGGTGTTCCAGCGGGCGCGCGAGAAGGCGTCCGAGGGGATGCCGGTGATCGTGTTCTTCGACGAGATGGACTCGATCTTCCGGACCCGTGGCTCGGGGGTGTCCTCGGACGTGGAGAACACGATCGTCCCGCAGCTGCTCAGCGAGATCGACGGCGTCGAGCAGCTTGAGAACGTCATCGTGATCGGCGCGTCCAACCGCGAGGACATGATTGATCCGGCGATCCTGCGGCCGGGTCGGCTCGACGTGAAGATCAAGGTGGAGCGGCCCGACGCCGAGGCGGCTCGGGACATCTTCGCCAAGTACGTCGTGCCGGAGCTGCCGCTCTACCCGGATGACCTGGCCGAGTTCGGCGGTAACCGGGAGGCGACCGTTCAGGCCATGATCCAGCGCGTGGTCGAGCGGATGTACGCGGAGAGCGAGGAGAACCGCTTCCTCGAGGTGACCTACGCCAACGGCGACAAGGAGGTCCTGTACTTCAAGGACTTCAACTCCGGTGCGATGATCGAGAACATCGTCGCCCGGGCCAAGAAGATGGCGGTCAAGGAGCACATCGAGGGCGGGCAGAAGGGGCTGCGCATGCAGTACCTGCTCGCCGCCTGCATGGACGAGTTCAAGGAGAACGAGGACCTCCCGAACACGACCAACCCGGACGACTGGGCCCGGATCTCCGGCAAGAAGGGTGAGCGGATCGTCTACATCCGCACGCTTGTCACCGGAACGAAGGGTACCGAGGCCGGCCGTTCGATCGACACGATCGCGAACACCGGCCAGTATCTGTAACGGTCGCAGTACCTGTAACGGCCGGTACCTGTAAGGGGCTCGGGTCCCGCCCGACGGCGGGACCCGAGCCATCGCCGTGGGCCCCGGGGCCCACGGCGTTGCTCTGGGCATTGCGGCACTGGCACCCCTGGGTGTATCCTCCCGCCCGCATCCTTGGTGAACGCCGGTCGGTCGGACTACCGTGCCGCCACCGAATTCTGACGATAGGCGTGGCAGCGGACGTGTCATCCCGAGCGGCCCAGAGCAAACAAGGCAGACGTCCGGCCAACCGACCGCCCGTGCAGCACCTACGCTTGCAGAGTGAGCGCGCGCCGGATCATGGGGATCGAGACCGAGTACGGCGTATCGGTGCCCGGTCAGCCGAACACCAATCAGATGTTGGCCTCGTCGTTGGTGGTGAACTCGTATGCCAGTCGAACGTCGGCGTCGGGCAGCCGCGCCCGGTGGGACTTCGAGGAGGAGTCACCGCTGCGCGACGCCCGGGGCTTCGAACTGCCCCGCGAGCCGGCGGTCGATCCGAGCGCCCCGGCCAACGAGGACGATCTCGGCCTGGCCAACGTCATCCTGACCAGCGGGGCGCGGCTCTATGTCGATCATGCGCACCCGGAGTTCTCCTCGCCCGAGGTCACCAACCCTCGCGACGTCGTGCTGTGGGACAAGGCCGGGGAGCGGGTGATGGCCGAGGCCGCCCGCCGGGCGTTGTCTGTGCCCGGCTCCAAGCCGGTCTACCTCTACAAGAACAACACCGACAACAAGGGCGTCTCGTACGGATGCCATGAGAACTACCTGATGGCACGGTCGACGCCTTTCGGGGAGATCGTCCGCAACCTCACCCCGTTCTTCGTCTCCCGTCAGGTCGTCTGCGGGGCCGGGCGGGTCGGGATCGGCATCGACGGCCGGGAGCCGGGGTTCCAGATCAGCCAGCGGGCCGACTTCTTCGAGGTCGAGGTGGGGCTCGAGACCACGCTGAAGCGGCCCATCATCAACACCCGGGACGAGCCGCACGCCGACCCGGAGAAGTACCGCAGGCTGCACGTCATCATCGGCGACGCGAACATGAGCGAGGTCGCCACCTACCTGAAGGTGGGAACGACCTCCCTGGTCCTCGCGATGATCGAGGACGGCTGGTTCACCGCGGACCTGTCGGTGGACGGGCCCGTGGCGGCGCTGCGGGCGATCTCGCACGATCCGTCCCTCAAGCATCTGGTGACTCTGCGCGACGGTCGTCGGATGACCGCGGTGCAACTGCAGATGGAGTACTTCGAGCAGGCCCGCAAGTACGTCGAGGACCGGTTCGGTGCCGACGTCGACGGCCAGACCGCCGACATGCTCTCCCGCTGGGAGTCGATCCTCGGCCGCCTCGAGGTCGACCCGATGAGCTGCGTCCGCGAGCTCGACTGGGTCGCGAAGCTGTCGATTCTGGAGGGCTACCGGTCGCGGGACGGCCTGGCCTGGGACTCGCCGCGGCTGGAGCTCGTCGACCTGCAGTACCACGACGTCCGTCCGGACAAGGGCCTCTACAACCGCCTGGTGGCCCGGGGCCGGTTCGATCTCGTCGTCAGCGAGGAGGAGGTCACCCGGGCGATGACCGAGCCTCCCGAGGACACCCGCGCCTTCTTCCGGGGCCGCTGCCTCGCGCTCTACCCGCAGCAGGTCGCCGCCGCGTCCTGGGACGCGGTCATCTTCGACATCGGTCGGGACTCGTTGCAGCGGGTGCCGACGCTGGAGCCGCTGCGCGGCACGAAGGCGCACGTGGGCGAGCTGCTCA
>NZ_CDWRCM010000083.1:13697-17505 GCF_977927585.1 Frankia sp. CcWB2
CCCCACGGCGAGTGATCTGGTGGACGCGCTCGCCGGCCGCTGAGAGCCGGCGCCGATCCCGGTCGGGAGAGCCGGCGCCGGATCCCTGGCAGGGGGTTCACGTTGCGCCCTGGGCGGACGTCGCGACGGAACGGCCGGTTCGTGATGGAGTGGACCTCTCACCGATCGAACGGATGGTGTCGGTGGGGCGGGATAGTGTTGCGCCAGGCGATCGAAGGAGGGCTTCATGGCCACCAGGGACAGCGGCGGCGGGCAGCAACACGCGGACCGTCGGGCGGAGGAGATCGACGACGTCGCGACCGAGGACACGAGTGCCTCCGACCTCAAGGAGCGGCACGAGAAGCTCTCCGAGGACGTCGATTCCCTGCTCGACGAGATCGACGACGTCCTAGAGGAGAACGTCGAGGAGTTCGTGAAGGGCTATGTCCAGAAGGGCGGCCAGTAACGGCGGTCCGTAGCCGGCCGTCCGGTAACCGGCGGGCCGGTAGCCAGTGGTATCGGGCGTCGTGGATGACGCCCGGCGGTGGTAGCTCTGGCGGGGTCGACGCCGCCGGGTGAGGCCGCGTGCCGCGGGGGCCCGGCGCCGCACCGCCCGCGTGCCCCGGCGCAGGTCGGCGGGCCGCACGTGCGGCTGTGACCGCCTTCCCTGCCGACTCGTTCGACCGGCCTGCCCGCCCGCTTCGGGGGGCGATAGCCCTATGTTGTGCTTCATCTGTAACGTCGGGCCGGGAGCCTCGGGGACGCCCCGGGCGCGCGGCTCACGTGACCGACTATCGGAAGGGGGATGCGTGGCTGATCCATTGGGGGCCGCCGGGCGCCTACCGGCTGTGTTCATGACGTCGGGAACATCGTCGTTCGCCGATTTCCTGTCGCGGTCGGCGCCGCACCTGCTGCCGGGGGCCCGGGGTGGCCTGCCGGGGCCGGTCACCGAGGTGGCGCACGGCACGACGATCGTGGCGGTGGCGTTTTCCGGTGGCGTGATCATGGCCGGTGACCGGCGCGCGACACAGGGGCACATGATCGCTCAGCGGGACGTCGAGAAGGTCCATCACGCCGACGACTACTCCTGTGTGGGGTATGCCGGCACTGCCGGGGTCGGCGCCGAGCTGATCCGGCTGTTCCAGGTGGAGCTGGAGCACTACGAGAAGATCGAGGGGTCGACGCTGAGCCTGGACGCGAAGGCCAACCGGCTGGCGGCCATGGTCAAGGGAAACCTGCCGATGGCCCTGCAGGGCCTCGCCGTCGTCCCGCTGTTCGCCGGGTACGACCTCGACACGGGCAAGGGGCGGATCTTCTCCTACGACATCGCGGCGGCGAAGTCGGAGGAGCGCACGTACGAGTCGATCGGTTCGGGCTCGGTGTTCGCGAAGGGTTCGCTGAAGAAGCGGTTCCGGTCCGATCTCAGCCAGGACGACGCCGTCCGGATCAGCGTCGAGGCCCTCTACGACGCCGCCGACGACGACTCGGCGACCGGCGGGCCGGACGTAATCCGCAAGCTGTACCCGATCGTCGCGGTCGTGACGGCGGACGGCTACCGTCGCTATGCCGACGATGAGATAGAACCAGTGGTGACGGCCATCATCGCGGACCGTTCAACGAACTCGGGAGGCTGACGTGACCATGCCGTTCGGATACGCGAGCCCCGAACAGCAGGTCCGCGACAAGTCCGAGTACGCGCGCAAGGGCATCGCGCGGGGTCGCAGCGTCGTCGTCCTCACCTACGAGAACGGGATCCTGTTCGTCGCCGAGAATCCGTCGGCGACCCTGCACAAGATCAGTGAGATCTACGACCGCATCGCGTTCGCCGCGGTCGGCAAGTACAACGAGTTCGAGAATCTGCGGACGGCGGGCATCCGTCTCATGGACTCGCGTGGCTATATGTACGACCGGCGTGACGTGACCAGCCGCGCGCTCGCCAACGCCTACGCGCAGACCCTCGGTGCGATCTTCAGCGAGAGCGTCAAGCCCTACGAGGTCGAGATCGTCGTCGCCGAGGTCGGCACCTCGATCGCCGACGACCAGATCTACCGGCTGACCTATGACGGGTCGATCGCCGACGAGCGGGGCTTCGTCGCGATCGGTGGCGCCTCCGAGCAGGTCACGACGTCACTGAAGGAGCATCACCGGGACGGCCAGCCGCTCGCCGAGGCGCTGCGCGTCGCGGTGCAGGCCCTGACCGTCGGGGTGCCCCCGGGCCTGCCGCAGAATGGCGAGCGGGTCCTCGCGGCCGCCAACCTGGAGGTCGGCATGCTGGACCGGACCCGGACCCGACGGATGTTCAAGCGGATCGTGGGCCCGGCACTCGAGGGGCTGCTCGCGCAGACCTCGGCCACCTGACCCCGGCCACCCGACCGGCCCACCGTGTTCGCCGGCCATCGGTCGGTTCCTGGCGGGCCGCGATGTCCACCGGGGGAGGACTCCCCGAACCCCGGGATGCCGAGCTCCGCGTGGCATCCCGGGGTTCGAGTCTCACCCGCCCCACCATGTTTGGCATTGTACGAACCGCTCCTTTCGGGGGCGTTGTGGCTGGTAGGGCGGCGGCGGAGCTGCTTCTGCTTGGTGCGCAGGGCGGCGAGTCGGGTGGCGAGGGTTTTTTCGTCGAGGGTGCCGCGCTCGAAGGCGGACAGGTAGTGGTCGATGGCCTGGTCGGTCTGGGTGAGGTCGGTCTGGACGGTGGCGAGTTCGCCGATGCGGTCGGCGTGGGCGTTGTGGTGGAGCTGGCGGGCGTGGTGGACGGCGTCGGCGATGAGCTGCTGGTGGTCGCGGTAGAAGGCGGCGAGCGCGGTACTGCGGGCAGCGCATCCGGCCGGTGAGGTAGTAGTCGGAGTCGCTGGCGGCCCGGTGGGTGTGTTCGTCGCTGCGGATGGTGAGGATCTTCTCGGCCTCAGCGAACTGGGCCGCGTCGATGATCGGTTCGTGGGTGTCGGTGACGGTGATCTCGCGGAAGGTCAGTTCGCCGAGGTAGATGCGGTTGTCCAGGACGCGGAGCACCTGGTGTCCGGACCAGGGGCCGCCGGTGGTGGTGCGGTGGCCGCGTTCGTTGAGGGTCTTGGCGATGGCGCGGGTGCCGAGCCGGTCGCGGACGTAGAGGTTGAAGATCAGACGGACGACGGGCGCTTCCTTCTCGTCGGCGAGCAGTTTCCAGTTGGCGCGGTCGACCTGGTAGCCGAAGGGCCGGTTGCCGCCCATCCACAGGCCCTTGGCGGCTTTGCGTTCCATGCCGGCGATGACCCGGTCGATGATCGTGTCGCGTTCGAACTGCGCGAACATGGCGAGCATCTGGAGCAGCATGCGGCCCATCGGGGTCGCGCGGGTTGCGGGTGGAGCGGGTGGAGCGGGTGGAGCGGGTGGAGCGGGACACTATCGCATTGACACGACGGCTCCACTAGTACCGGCGGCTGACGGGTTCTGCGCCCCGGAGGCCCGGCTACTTCCTGTGGCGCTCAGGCCGCGAGCATCGTCGAGATCAGGAAACGTGCGCGATCGAGGTACGCGGCCTGTAGCTCCAGCCGGTCCAGCTCGCGGCGCAGTGTCGCCGACAGCTGGGCACACGGCACGATCCGCGGCGTCGCGTCGATGGTGCAGGGCAGCACCTGGCGGATCGTCGCCACCGACAGTCCGGCGCCGAGCAGCACCTGGATCCGGGCCACCGTCTCCACCGCGGACTCCGGGAAATGGCGGTAGCCGTTGGCGCCGCGCTCCGCCACGAGCAGCCCGTTCTTCTCGTAATGGCGCAAGGACCGCACGCTGGCGCCGGTTTGTGTCGACAGCTCGCCGATCAACACCAGGACCAGCCTCCAGCCCTCGC
>NZ_CDWRCM010000083.1:17835-18891 GCF_977927585.1 Frankia sp. CcWB2
TCTTGACCCTGACACTGATGGCAGACTCTACGGTGCGACGCATGGATATCGGGATCTTCACCGCGGTCACTGACGAACAGATCAGGCCTGCTCAGCTCGCCCGGGCGATCGAGGAGCGCGGCTTCGAATCACTGTTCGTCGCTGAGCACACCCACATCCCCGCCCGACGGGAGACAGCGCACCCCGAGCTTGGCGAGATTCCCCGCGACTACTACCGCAATCTTGATCCTTTCGTCAGTCTGACGGCCGCGGCGACCGCGACCACCCGGTTGCGCGTGGGCACCGCGGTCGCGCTCGTGGTCCAGCGGGACCCGCTCCTGTTGGCGAAGGAAGCGGCCAGCCTGGACCTGGTCAGCGAGGGCCGTTTCGAACTCGGCGTCGGCGCCGGCTGGCTGCGTGAGGAGATGCGCAACCACGGCACCGACCCGGCGACTCGAATGGCGCTGATGCGGGAGCGGTTGGCCGCGGTGAAGGCGCTTTGGACCACCGAGGAGGCGGAGTTCCACGGTCGCTTCGTCGATTTCGATCCGGTCTTCCAGCGGCCCAAGCCTGTGCAGCGACCGTATCCGCCGGTCTGGATCGGGGGATGGGGCCCGACGACCTTCCGCCGGATCATCGCCGGGCGCGACGGCTGGCTCACTCCGCCCCTTCCGGTCGACCAGCTGATCCAAGGCCTGGACGAGCTGGCCGAGGAGGCGGACCGGGCCGGGGTGGCGACGCCACCGGTGACCGTTCCGCTCATGGATCCCGACGAGGCCACGCTCGAGAGGCTGCGCGCCCGTGGTGTCCGTCGCGCCCTGTTCGGGCTGCTCACCATCACCGACGCCGACGCGACGCTGCGCGCGCTGGACCAGCTGGGACCGCTGGCCAGCGCCGGAGGCGGCGTCAAGCAGCCAACTACCTGACCATTACCTGACCATCCGAGGCGATCTGGCTCAGATGTGGTCCCAGGCCCGTACCGTGGCCGGCCGAACCGCGGCCATCAGTCCGGAGCCGGCGGGCGCAGGTCGTCGAGAATGACGCGCAGGTTGCGCCGCCACTGGTCCGGCGCGGCGG
>NZ_CDWRCM010000084.1:0-13548 GCF_977927585.1 Frankia sp. CcWB2
CCGGTAGAGCGACGTTCTCGAGATCGTTGCGCTGGCGGCCCCGCTGGGTCTCGGCCGACAGGAACTCGCGATAGTCGTCTGCCGTGAGGACATGGTTCCCGTTGCGGGTGAGCAGGCCGTGGATAAGTGCCTGCTCCTCGGCGAGAAGCTCCGTCCCGGACATCAAGAAGTAGGCCGTGTTGACCCCGGCGTTGAGCTCCTGGTCGTCATTTCCCTGCGGGATCAGCCGGATCAGGTTGATCAGCGAGTTGATGATCGGCTGAAAGGCGGTCTCGACCGCCTTCCTGTCGATCAGCCTTTCGATCGTCTGCCGCTTGGCGGGCAGCGTGTCCATCCGGCTGCTGATGTCGTCGAGGGCGCGGCGTACCTCGCTGCCGAAGGATCCTCGCCGCTCGCTGGCAGCTGACTTGTACGCCTTGTAAGCTTCATCGACCGCCGCCCGGCGGGTGGGAATCGTGCTCCCGTCCCGGGCGCCGACGGGACCGCTGGCGATGAATCCGGTGCTGTAGGTGCGCTCGGCCTGCAGGGCGTGGACCAGCCCGGACGCCGAGCGGCTGATCTCGGTCAGGTCGGACATCCGGTTGACGTCCCGCGTGCTCGTCAGCACCGTACCCGCCTCGATGGACGAGTAGGCGAGGATCGCGATGACAGGCACGGCCAGAATCGCGATCAGCTTGGTGCGTACCCGCCAGTTGGTGGGGTTGGCGGCGGCGCGGTGAAGGCGCGCCAGTCCCGACCCGGCTGGGTTCGGTGGCGCGGCGAATCGACCATCGCGCTGCCCGCCGTCTTCGGCGTCCACGGGCGAACCCGGCGCCACTGTCGGCTCCGAGTCTGCGGCGATGCCCGTGCTGCTGGCCATCGGTTGTCTGCGCACGTACCTTCGCAACCTCTCCGCCAGCCTCCCGGAACAGGTCGTACCAGGATGGCTCGGTATCGGGCCCGGATGTCCCTTGTCAGGCACCATAGCGGTACGAAGTCGGCATCCGAAAGGCGCCCACCGTAAGCGCCTTGGTGGCTGCACGTCAGTTGTCGCTACTGCGCGCGGAGTCACCACTACCGTAACCGCCGGGGAAGGCCGGGGAAGGCCGACATCGGGCGTCACTGATGATCGAAGCGATTGTCGGGGTGAGTGAACCCGGCTGAAGACGCAAACTCGGCATCCTAGACATCTCCGACATGAGCCCTTACCGCCTTCGTGGCGGCGTCCGGCGTGCTTCGTCTGTTCCGGTGAAGGCCGTGGGAGATGGTTGGGCGCCTGGGCGGACCGGTGGGGTCGCCGTGTCCGTAGGCTTGCGGGGTGAGTGAGTTGCAGCGTAGCAGTGCTGGTCGCGGTGCGGAGCCGACGGATACCGGCGCGGTTCGGGATGTTCCGCGGTCCCCGGCGGACGGCCCCACCGGCCCGTCCGCGGTGGGGCATCCGGGCTATGACACCGTGCTGGTGATCGATTTCGGTGCCCAGTATGCCCAACTGATCGCCCGGCGCATACGCGAATGTCATGTGTATTCGGAGATCGTCCCGTGGGATATGTCGGTGGACGAGATCCTCGCCCGGCGTCCGTCCGCACTGATCCTTTCTGGCGGCCCGAAGTCCGTCTACTCGCCTGGCGCGCCCCGGGTGGATCCTGCGTTGTTCGCTACCGGAGTGCCTATTCTCGGTATCTGCTATGGCCATCAGGTCATGGCTCAGGCGCTTGACGGCGCCGTCGCGCGCACGGGAACCGCCGAGTACGGAGCAACTCGTCTGTCGGTGTCGGGTCCCGGGGTTCTCTTCGACGGTCTGCCCGTTGTCCAGCAGGTCTGGATGTCGCATGGCGACTCGGTGACCGCCGCGCCGCCCGGCTTCCGGGTGACGGCTTCCACACCGTCGGCCCCGGTCGCCGCCTTTGAGGACCCCGCGCGTCGTCTCTACGGCGTGCAGTTCCACCCGGAGGTGGTCCACAGCGAGCGAGGCATGGACGTGCTGCGGCACTTCCTGTTCGTGGGCGCGGGCTGCCGGCCCACCTGGACAATGATCAACATTGTTGACGAGGCTGTCGCGGCCGTCCGGGCCCAGGTCGGGACCGGACGGTTGATCTGCGGCCTGTCCGGCGGGGTGGACTCCGCGGTCGCTGCCGCGCTCGTGCACCGGGCGGTGGGAGACGCGCTCACCTGCGTCTTCGTCGATCATGGTTTGCTGCGGGCCGGCGAGGCGGAACAGGTCGAACGCGATTTCGTCGCGACCACCGGTGTGGATCTGGTCCATGTCAAGGCGGCCGACCGGTTTGCCGCCGCGCTGTCCGGAGTGACCGATCCGGAACGGAAGAGGAAGATTATCGGCCGCGAGTTCATCCGGGTCTTCGAGGAGTCCGCCCGCGAACTGGAGGCCCGGGCGGAGGCGGAGGGCGCGACGATCGACTTTCTCGTGCAGGGGACATTGTATCCCGATGTGATCGAATCCGGTTCGCCGACGGCCGCGAAGATCAAGTCTCATCACAACGTCGGCGGACTGCCCGAGGACCTGCGGTTCGGTCTGGTCGAGCCGCTTCGGACCCTGTTCAAGGACGAGGTCCGTCGGCTCGGCGAGGAGCTCGGGCTGCCCGAGGAGATCGTCTGGCGCCAGCCGTTCCCGGGCCCGGGCCTCGCCGTCCGCATCATCGGCGAGGTCACGCCCGAGCGGCTCGACGTGGTGCGGGCGGCCGACGCGGTGATCCGGGAGGAGATTCGCAAGGCCGGCCTGGACCGCGAGATCTGGCAGGTCTTCGCGGTGCTGCTCGCCGACGTGCGGTCGGTAGGCGTCCAGGGTGACGAGCGTACGTACGGCTTCCCGATCGTCCTGCGCGCGGTCACCAGCGAGGACGCGATGACCGCCGACTGGGCCCGGCTCCCCTACGGCCTGCTGGAACGCATCTCGAACCGGGTGGTCAACGAGGTGCCGCAGGTCAACCGGGTGGTGTACGACATCACCTCCAAGCCCCCCGGCACGATTGAGTGGGAGTGACGATCCCGGATCGGAGCGCGTGCCCGTCGGGCGACCCCCGCCGACGGGCACGTTTGACGTCCGGGCGGGACCGGAGCACCCTGGATGACGTGACCCCGCACGAGATGGCCATTACCTAGGCGCGCGACCGGTCATCGGGTCCGCGCCTCGCCCTTCCGCCTTGTCCTGGTGGGGGGCTTTTTTGTTGCCGCGGTCATGGTGGGGTGGCCGCTCAGCCGCCGGGAGATGCTCCATGACCGCAGCAGCCGCAGACGACCGATCGGTAGCCCCGGACGCCGAACTCTGGGCGTCGGACATCCGCGCCGCGGCCCGCGTCCTTGCCGGGGTGGCACGACAGACCAGAGTCGTCCGGGATCTCGGCCTGTCGGCGGCGATCGGTGCGCCCGTCTGGCTCAAGTGTGAGCACGAGCAGCACACCGGTTCGTTCAAGCTTCGGGGTGCCTACCACCGGGTGGCCACCGCGGATCCGGCGACGCGGGCCCGGGGGGTGGTGGCGGCCAGTGCCGGTAACCATGCCCAGGGAGTGGCCTTCGCGGCCGCGACCTTCGGCGTCGAGGCGACCATCTTCGTGCCGGTGGGGGCCAATCCGGTCAAAGTGGCGCGGACGCGCCGGTGGGGCGCCCGGGTCGAGAAGATACCCGGGGGGGTGGAGGCGGCGCTCGCGGCGGCCGCCGCCTTCGCCGCCCGGGGAGACCGGCTGCTGGTCCACCCATTCGACGACCCGACGGTGGTGGCCGGGCAGGGCACGATCGGCTTGGAGTTGCTCGATCAGGTGCCCGATCTCGGCACCGTTCTGGTCGGGGTGGGCGGCGGAGGACTGATCAGCGGGCTGGCTGCGGCGGTGCGGTCCCGGCGCCCCGATGTGCGAGTGGTCGGTGTGCAGTCCGTGCTGTCGTCGGCGTTCGCCGCGTCGCTGCGGGCTGGCCGGCGGCTCCCGGTGCCCCCCGGTGGGGTGGTGACGCCTGGTGCCGGAACACTGTGGGAAGCCGGGACGATTCCGGGCAGCCGGACGTCCGAACAGCCGACGGCGCCACGTTCGTCACGGGTGGTCTCGGCGTCGACCACGATCGCCGACGGTATGGCGGTGAACGCTCCCGGGGTTCTGACCTTCGCCCTTGCCGCACGCCTGGTGGACGAGATCGTCACGGTCGATGAGGCAGCGTTCTGGGAGGCGATGGTGTTGCTGCACCGGGCCGGCCACCAGGTGGAACCGGCCGGCGCCGCGGGGGTTGCGGCCTTGTTGCGTCAAGGTGATCTCGCGCAGGGCCCGACGGTGGCGATCCTGTCGGGCGGCAACATCGACCCGGGGGTGGCCAGCAGGGTGAAGGCGCTCGCGGCCATCCCGCCGAGCGCGTCGAGCACCGCGTGACCGCCTGACCGCGTGACCGCCGGTGGGCCGGGCGTTGACGCGGACCACGGCCATCGACGCCCCGCCCTCGCGCGCGGGGCGGGGCGGGAACGACGGACAATAGGCTGGTCAGCACGCGGGTCGACGACCACTGGGCGTGGACGCGTGATGGTCATGTGGTGGCACGGACGCGCGAGGACCGCGGCCGGGTGGGGCTGTCGGTGCATCTCGCGAACCACACCGCGAACCACACCGCGAACCGGGTCGTCGGGTACGATCCGGGCATGCCGCGGTCCGACCCGCTCGACGTCGAACGTACGATCGGAGTCCCATGAGCGGCTTTTTCGGCGATTCCCACGGCGGCGGATCCGGCATCGCCGGGTCGGTCGGGACGGATGTCCACGGCGGTGCGCACGTGCCCTACGACCTGTTCGGCCCAGCGGTGCTGGCGCCGCCGGTGGGCGGGGACGGGCCCGGTGACTCCTCCTCGCCGCGCCTGGATGCCGAGGGTCTGCTCGACGGGCTCAACCTGCAGCAGCGGGCGGCGGTGGTGCACATCGGAGCACCCCTGCTTGTCGTCGCGGGCGCGGGGTCCGGCAAGACGCGGGTGCTGGCCCACCGTATCGCGTACCTGCTGGCTGCCCGGGGGGTCCGGCCGGGGGAGATTCTGGCGATCACGTTCACCAACAAGGCCGCCAGCGAGATGCGCGAACGGGTCTCGGCACTGGTCGGTCCTCGGGCGCGGGCGATGTGGGTGAGCACCTTCCACTCGGCCTGCGTGCGCATCCTGAGGTCCGAGGCGAAGAGTCTCGGGTTCAGCTCGACCTTCTCCATCTACGACGCCGCCGACGCGCAGCGTCTGATCACTCTGGTCACCCGCGACCTCGATCTTGATCCCAAGCGGCATCCCGCCCGAGGTCTGGCGGCACAGATCAGCAACCTGAAGAACGAACTGATCGACTGGGAGGCCGCACGGGACCGGGCCACGAACCACCTCGAGCGGACCGTCGCCGAGGTCTACGCCGCTTATCAGCAGCGGCTGGCTCAGGCCAACGCCCTCGACTTCGACGATCTGATCATGACGACGGTGAACCTCCTCCAGGCGTTCCCCGACGTCGCTGAGCACTACCGGCGCCGCTTCCGACATGTGCTCGTGGACGAGTACCAGGACACCAACCACGCGCAGTACGTTTTGGTGCGCGAGCTCGTCGGTCAGCCGGCGTACTTCGGTGCCGGGTCCGCGCCGGTGGAGTCAGAGGAGCCAGCGGCCGGGTCGGATACCTGGGCCTCGGGCGCCGTCCCACCGGCGGAGCTGTGCGTGGTTGGCGACGCGGACCAGTCGATCTACGCCTTCCGCGGGGCGAACATCCGCAATATTGTGGAGTTCGAGGAGGACTTCCCGAACGCCGCGGTGATCCTGCTGGAACAGAACTACCGCTCCACCCAGACCATCCTCTCCGCCGCGAACGCGATGATCGCGCGTAACAACCAGCGCAAGGCCAAGCGGCTGTGGTCGGACGCCGGTGACGGTGAGAAGATCGTCGGATTCGCCGCCGACAACGAGCACGACGAGGCGGCCTTTGTCGCCGAGGAGGTCGACCGGCTCTCGGACGCGAAGCTCGCGCGGTCCGCCGACGTCGCGGTGTTCTACCGGACCAACGCCCAGAGCCGGGTGTTTGAGGAGATCTTTGTCCGGGTCGGGCTGCCCTACCGGGTGGTCGGCGGGGTGCGGTTCTACGAGCGCAAGGAGATCCGTGATCTCCTTGCCTACCTGCGGGTCCTCGTCAATCCCAGCGACACGGTGAACCTGCGTCGCATCCTGAACGTGCCTCGCCGCGGGATCGGCGAGCGGGCTGAGGCGGCCCTGGCGGGCTTCGCCGATGTCGAGCGGATCGGGTTCGCGCAGGCACTGGAGCGTGTCGACGAGGTGCCGGGGATCGCCGCGCGCTCGGCGAAGGCGGTGCGAGAGTTCACCGCGCTGCTCGCCGAGCTACGCACCATGGCGGCCGACGACCCGGTGGCCGTGGTCGAGGCGGTGCTTGAACGCACCGGCTACCTGTCGGAACTCCTCGCCGAGGACACCGTCGAGTCCCAGGGCCGGGTGGAAAACCTGCAGGAACTGGTCGGAGTGGTCCAGGAGTTCACCCAGCGGCTGCCCGAGGGCACGCTCGCGGAGTTCCTCGAGCAGGTCTCGCTCGTCGCCGACGCGGACCAGGTTCCGAGCGACGACGGTTCCGATGGCGTGGTCACCCTTATGACGCTGCACAGCGCCAAGGGCCTCGAGTTCCCCGTCGTCTTCCTCACCGGTCTCGAGGACGGCGTCTTCCCGCACCTGCGGACCTTGGGAGATCCCACCCAGCTCGAGGAGGAACGCCGGCTCGCCTATGTGGGCGTCACCCGGGCCCGGACCCGGCTCTACCTGACCCGCGCGGTGATGCGCAGCGCCTGGGGCCAACCGGCCTACAACCCGCCGTCGCGCTTCCTCGGCGAGGTGCCGGACACGCTGGTTGACTGGCGTCGGCTGGCCGATCCCCCGCCGGCGCCCGCGGGGACGTCCTGGGGTTCGTCTGGCGGGTTTGGGCCGGGCGCCACCCGCCGGGGCGCCGCCGACGCCCCGGCGGCGCGTAAACCGCTACCGAACTCGCCGTTCTCGGGCCGCGCGCGGCCGGCCGCGCGGGCCGTCCTGGAACTGCGCCAAGGCGACCGGGTGACCCATGACAGTTTCGGTCTCGGGGTTGTCGTCGCCACCGGCGGGGTCGGTGACTCCGCCGAGGCGACCATCGACTTCGGCGAGAACGCCGGCACGAAGCGCCTGCTCCTGCGGTACGCCCCCGTCGAGAAGCTCTGACGGTCCCGAGGGTCCCGACGGTCCGGGTCGCCGGGACCGTTCCGCTCGGGGGACCGGTCCCGGCCGGTCCGGCGCCCCGGCGAGGCAGCTCGCGACCAGGTGGGCAACCTTGCCGCTGAAGGCCAGAGAATGATGCCCGAGGCCCGGCACGGTGTGATTTTCGATGTCGAGATCGGGATGGTCGAGCGTCGCCTCGGTGGGCCGCACCACGCTGTCCAGCCCGGCGCCGATCGCGACGAACCGGGTCCGGCAGCCGGGGGCGGGTGCGGCGAGTTCGCGTAGGAGCGCCGATCCCGGCCGTAGCTGGGTGACGAGCCGGTACGGCACCGACCGGGGGACAAGCCCGGCGAGACGGGTGCCGGAATGAGGCGTCGCGAGAGTGATCAGCGTGTCCACGTACTGATCGCCCCCGAGTTGCTGCACGTAGTAACGGGCCACCAGCCCGCCGAGTGAATGGGCGACGATGTGCACGCGCTGCCTGCCGCTGTCCGCCATGGCGGCGTGCACGGACGCGGCGAGTCGGAGCGCCGCTTCCTGCACCGTCGGTACGAGCAGCGGCAGCTCCACCGTGCGCACCCGGCGGAAACCGCGGCGGCGCAGCGACCGGCCCAACCGGGTGAACACGGACCGGTTGTCGATCAGGCCGTGGATCAGCAGGATCGGGGTGCCTGCCGCGTCGGGAGCGTTGACCAGCAGGCTGCGGTGCAGGGGGGAGAGGGCGCTCAGTGAGTAGGGCTCGTGCTCGCGCGGGCGCTGCCGGCGCAGCGCACTCGCCGGGTAGAGGGCGAGGTGGGTGGCGATCCAGGCCGCTTCCACGGCGAGCCCGCGGGCATTCACCGGGGTCGTGCGCAGGCCGACGAGGACCGACCGCCCTGGAGCGGCGACGTTGGCTGCGGCCACGGCCCGCCTCAGGCGGGCCGTGGCCGCAGCCAACGATGGCAGTATCTGCTCGCCGATGGCCCGCTCGCCTTCCCTCGCCGTACCATCCGTGCCGCCAGCCGTGGTGCTCGCCCCCCAGGTCGGCAGATATCCCGGTGACCAAGTAAAGACCGGAGAGAAATACTACAGACTGTTAGGTAGCCCTGTCGACCATCGAGCCTGCCGCCGGCGCAGCCGATCGCCCTGGTCCTCCCGGCTCAGGGATGCGAGCAGCGATGCAGCGTCGCGCGCCGTCTCGGCCGCGGTGGTGGCGGACAGGAGCCGATCGGCGAATCCCAGCGCGTTTAGGTCGGTCGGCCGTAGCCCGGAGACGTTTGCGGCCCGCTCGACCGGTACCCGCAGCGTGACGGCGGTGCCCTCCGGGGAGAGCGCGGTGAAGTAACTGTCCGGGGTCATGGCCACGATGTCGGTGACCGCCGCGGCGAGAGCCCCGCCGGAGCCGCCCTCACCCAACACGATCGACAGCGTCGGCGAGGGGCAGGCCAACACCGCGGCCATCGCGTCCCCGATCGCCGCCGCGATGCCCGCGGCCTCGGCGTCCGCGTCGTTCGCCGCGCCGGGCGTGTCGACCAGGGTCACGAGACCAATCCCCAGCTTCCCCGCGAGCCGGGCGGCGCGGACCAACAACCGGTACCCGGCCGGCCCCGGGGCGTCGCCGCGACGGGCCCCGACAGCTACAACCACCGCACGCATCGGCCCTCCCCGCCCCGCAGCCCCCGCGACGTCGTCCAGGAGCACCCCCACACCGGCCACGACCCGGGGATCCGGCCCGACCAGGTCGACGCCGTCGGGAAGCAGCGTCTGCAGCACCTCGATGCCGTCCGGTCGGATGCCGTCCCTGGCCGCCCGCACCTGCGCCCACCCGGAGCGCGCGGCGACGTGTTCAGCCCCCGGCGCAGGTCCGTCGGACCCGGTTCGGGTGTCCGGATCGTCGGGCGGGACGGGGAGGGTGGTCTCGTCGTCGGCTTGTGACGGGCCGCCGTCCGATCCGTCTGCCAGGTCGCCTCCGTCTGCCAGGTCGCCCGATCCGCCCGGAGTGGTTTGGCCGTCCGGGCTGGTCCGGGTACCTGGACCAGCCCGGCTCTCCCGATCTGGTAGACCCGCCAGGCCGGTCAGGGCCCGCCGCAGCCACGCCTGGACCGCCCTGGGCGCCGCCGCCGCGTCGACCAGCCCGGCGGCGTACGCCGAGCCTGCGGTGTAGCTGCCCGGAGACGGGGCGGTGCCGGTGACCGCCGCGACCACCCGAGGCCCGGCGAAGCCGACCGTCGCCCCGCGTACCGCGCACCGAAGGTCCGCGCGGGAGCCGATCGTCACCCAGATACCACCGGTGGTGGGCTGGTCCGCGACGGCGATGTGACCGACCCCCGCCGCGTCCAGCGCGGCGAGCGCCAGTGCGGCTCGGGGCAGTCCGACGAGTCCGGCGACCCCTTCCTGCAAGCGGGTGCCACCGCTGCGCAGGAACGACACCAGGGGACGGCGGCTGGCTGCGGCCGCGGTGGCGGCCTCGGCGAACCCATGTGCGTCCCGCTCGCCAAAGCTTCCCCCGTAAACCGTGAAATCCCAGACCGCGACCACGGCAGGGATGCCGGCCACCGCGCCCTCGCCCCAGCGCAGAGCCGGTCGACCGTCGTAGTCGGGCCAGCCCAGTCGGTTGACGGCCGCGGCCGTGGCGGGCCGCAGGGTGATGCCTGCGAGCAGGGCGGCGCGCCAGTCGGCGGTCGTCTCCTGGCCCGGCCGGGTGTCGCTGTCCACGCCTGCATTTTCGCGCCCGGGGCCGACCGGATGCCCGTCGTCGCGGCCATGGTGTCGTGGAACACGGACGGGCACTCCCCGCCGGCGGGTGGCCGGCGGGTGCTCGCGGGCCCGCACGCCTGCGACGCACCGCGCCTTCGGCCGATGGCGGCCGGGGACATACTCTTTCACCCACAGCCCCCTGGGCGGGTGGGAACCCGGATCGAACCTGCTGCACCGGTGCAGCGAGGGAAGCGATGCTCACACCGCTGATGGAGGACGATCCTCGCCAAATCGGCCCGTACCGTCTGCAGAACCGGATCGGTGCCGGCGGGATGGGGACCGTGTATCTCGGTTTCGCCCCGGATCGGCGTCCCGTTGCGGTGAAGGTCGCTGCCGAGGACCTCGCCGAGGACGAGGAGTTCCGCAGCCGCTTCGAACGTGAGGTGCGGGCGGCGCTGCGCGTGCGAGGCACGGCGGTGGCCGCCGTGCTCGACGCCGACACCGAGGCCGCGGCGCCGTGGATGGTCACCGAGTACGTCGAGGGGACCAGCCTGGCCGAGGCTGTCCGGGCCCGCGGTCGGCTGGAGGACCACCTCGTCCGGGGTCTCGCCGTCGGCCTCGCCGACGCGCTGGTCGCCATCCACGCCGCCGGTGTCGTCCATCGTGATCTCAAACCGTCCAACATCCTGCTGGCCTGGGACGGGCCCAAGGTGATCGACTTCGGGATCGCGCACCTGACCGACAGCGCCACGCTGACCCGCACCGGTCATGTGATCGGCACGTTGGCCTGGATGTCACCGGAACAGATGCGCGGCGAGCCGTCGGACGCCTCAGCGGACGTCTTTGCCTGGGCGAGCTGCATGACGTACGCGGCGACGGGGCGGCATCCCTTCCATGCCGAGACGCCGGACCTGCTTGCCGTCCGGGTACAGCGGGACTCTCCCGATCACCACGCGCTCCCCGGATACCTGCTCAACCTGGTCGCGAGGGCGCTGTCCAAGGCCCCGCGGGAGCGGCCGGACGCCGCCTCGCTGCTGGCCGCGCTGGTAGGCCGGGAGGTGCGTGGGGTCACCGAGGCCGACCCGTCCGGTGGCTGGGCGCCGGACGTGCAGGGACCGGGCCCGGCACCTGGCCTGTGGCCGGTCGGACCGCCGCCACCCGCGTCGGCCTTTCGGCCCGCCGTGCTATTACCCCCCGCGGCACCGCCGCGACCGGTCTCCCCGCGACCGGTCTCCCCGCCACCGTCGGGAGCGGTTTTCCCGGGGAAGTGGGCGGATCAGGCGCCCGCGGAGCGTCGGGGCGCGACCGCCGCCGCGGACGTGGCGTCCGATCCGGGACGGTCGGAGGTGACCTATCGCCCCAGCGACCCGACTCCACCGGCGCGTCCTCCCGATCCGTCGGCCTTCCCGCCAGCGGGTCGACCGGCTGCGCTGCGGGTCGGGCTGTGGACCGACGCTCGGCGGGCCGAGGCGCCGCGGCGCCGGCACTGGAACAGCGGCGCGATGCTGTCGGTTCTCTTGGCGGTACTCTGGATCTTCGGGATTGGCAGTGCCGCGGCTGTCGTAGTGGGACTGGTCGCGCGGGTTCGGATCCGCCGCCGGGATGAGCGTGGCGCCACGGTGGCGGCCGTCGGTATCGGCCTGGGTTGGCTCGGGATCGGACTAGCGATGATCTTGATCGTCGTTATCCTGAAATTCGTCTGACTGGTCCGGAGGGGCTGGCCACGATCGGTGTTTCTTCCATGTGATTTCCGACATAATGAGGGTCTTAACTTTCGTGACGTCGGACACGGGACGGCGTAGGGCAGGTCCCGTCGGTCACGCTCAGCGGCTCCCGGCGGACCCGCGCTCTGAGGACGGTGGGGCGGAAGCCGCCCTCGGCGCGGTGGGTGTCCACACTCATTTGTCCTGTATCTGTCCTGTATCGACCTGCCGGGGCCCCGGACCGGGTCGAGGGATGCGCCGGATCGGCCCGTTCGATCCCACCCGTGGGCCGCCGGCGACGGCGGTGTGGTGCACAGCGCGTGGCGCGCGCTGTAACGCCCTCGTCAGTAGGCTCGCAGGCGTTCTGTGCAGCTCTACGTATCCCAACCCGTAACGACCGCATCCGACTGGACGGACCGTGGATCTTTTCGAATACCAGGCGAAGAAGCTGTTCGCCGAACATGGCGTACCGGTGCCCACCGGGAAGACCGCGACCACCCCCGAGGAGGCCCGCGCGATCGCCACCGAGCTCGGTGGCAAGGTCGTCGTCAAGGCGCAGGTCAAGACCGGAGGCCGGGGCAAGGCCGGTGGCGTCAAGGTAGCCGACGGGCCGGATGCCGCCTTCGCGAAGGCGACAGCGATCCTCGGCATGGACATCAAGGGCCACACAGTCCACTCGGTGCTCGTCGAGGAAGCCAGCAACATCGCCGAGGAGTACTACGCATCCTTCCTGCTGGACCGGGCGAACCGCACCTTCCTCGCCATGGCCTCCCGGGAGGGCGGCATGGAGATCGAGGAGGTGGCGGCGACCAAGCCGGAGGCGCTGGCCCGGATCGCGATCGACCCGCTCAGGGGAGTCGACGCGGCCAAGGCGCGCGAGATCGCGGTCACGGCGAAGCTGCCCGAGGCGGCTCTGGACGGCGCGAGCGAGCTGCTGGCCAAGCTCTGGACCGTGTTCCTCAAGTCGGACGCCACCCTCGTCGAAGTCAACCCGCTGATCCTCACCGGTGACGGTCGGGTCGTCGCCCTCGATGGCAAGGTCAGCTTGGACGACAACGCCGACTTCCGCCACCCGGAGCACGAGGCGTTCGTCGACGTGGCCGCGGTGGACCCGCTGGAGCAGAAGGCCAAGGAGAAGGGCCTCAACTACGTCAAGCTCGAGGGTGAGGTCGGGATCATCGGAAATGGTGCCGGCCTGGTCATGTCCACCCTCGACGTGGTGACCTACGCCGGGGAGGAGTTCGGCAGCAAGCGCCCGGCGAACTTCCTCGACATCGGCGGCGGCGCGTCCGCCGAGGTCATGGCAAACGGTCTGTCGATCATCCTTGGTGACCCGGCGGTCAAGAGCGTCTTCGTCAACATCTTCGGTGGCATCACCTCCTGCGACGCGGTGGCCAACGGCATCGTGCAGGCCCTGAAGATCGTCGGCGACGTCAGCACCCCGCTGGTGGTGCGCCTCGACGGCAACAACGCCGAGGAGGGCCGCCGCATCCTGGCCGAGGCGAACCTGCCGGTGGTCAAGCCGGTCGACACGATGGACGGCGCGGCGAAGCTCGCCGCCGAGCTCGCCGCGGCCGCGGCCTGACCTGGGCGAAGGGGATTGCGAACCGATGGCTATCTGGCTTGACGAGAACAGCCGGGTGGTGGTGCAGGGCATCACCGGCTCGGAGGGCAGCAAGCACACCCGCCGCATGCTCGCCGCGGGCACGAACGTCGTCGCCGGCGTGAACGCGCGCAAGGTGGGCCAGCAGGTCGAGGGCGTGCCGGTGTTCGGCTCCGTCGCCGATGCGATGGCGCAGACCGGCGCCAACGCCTCGGTGATCTTCGTTCCGCCCGCGTTCACCAAGGACGCGGCGATCGAGGCGATCGACGCGGCGATCCCGCTCGCGGTGGTCATCACCGAGGGCGTGCCGATCCACGACACGACCGAGTTCTTCGCCTACTCCCAGTACAAGGCGACGACGCGGATCATCGGGCCGAACTGCCCGGGTATCGCGAG
>NZ_CDWRCM010000084.1:13652-16247 GCF_977927585.1 Frankia sp. CcWB2
CCCCGGTCTGTCCAATGCCGGCATCATCCCGGCCGACATCACCCCCGGCGGGCGCATCGGCCTGGTCAGCAAGAGCGGCACGCTGACCTACCAGATGATGTACGAGCTGCGGGAGTTCGGCTTCTCCACCTGCGTCGGCATCGGTGGCGACCCGGTCATCGGCACCACGCACATCGACGCGCTCGACGCCTTCCAGGCCGATCCGAACACCGACGCGATCGTGATGATCGGTGAGATCGGCGGCGACGCCGAGGAGCGGGCCGCGGCGCACATCGAAGAGCACGTGACCAAGCCGGTCGTCGGCTACGTGGCCGGCTTCACCGCGCCGGAGGGCAAGACGATGGGCCACGCGGGCGCCATCGTGTCCGGTTCGTCCGGTACCGCGCAGGCCAAGAAAGAAGCCCTGGAGAAGGCCGGCGTCCGGGTTGGCAAGACCCCGTCGGAGACCGCCCGGCTGATGGCTGACATCATGCGGTCGTTGTAGGCCTGTCCCGATGCCGAGCCCCCGCGGGACGCGGGGGCTCGGCATCGGGACAGGTAGGGGTCTTGGCCGCGGGGCTTCGGGGACGGACGTCTTCCCTTCGCTTCCGACGGCTGCAAGACTTCTGCATCGGTGCATCGACGGCTCTCGTCTCCGCACCGACCGACCAGACGAAGTGGGGTTGCCGTCGTGGCACAGATCGGCGGTCGTAGCGTCGCCACCAACGACATCGGGGTGGTCGCCTCTGGGGCGGTCACGTTCATCGTGAGCTTCCTGCCGTGGTATTCGGTGAGCCTGGGGTTTTTCGGCCGCTCGGCGGAGGCTCACAAAAACGCCTGGGGGCTCGGGTTCAACTCCTGGTTCCCGGTGTTCCCGGTGTTCCTGGTGGTCGTGGTCGCCGGTCTGGTGACGGCGCGCGTCGCCGCCAACGTCCGCATCCCGGACGTTGGTCCGGTCTCGATCCTGTGGATACTGCCGGCCGTCTCGGCGTTCGCCGTCCTTCTGCTGTTGATCAGATGGATCCGGTTCCCCGACGTGCCGAGCGGGGTGGACGCCGGGCCGAGTTTCGGGTTCTACCTCGCCTTGCTGCTGACGATCGTGCAGACCGTCTTCGGTGTGCTCACGGCGCTGGCGAGCGGAGCGCCCATTCCCGGCCGTCCGGGTGCCCGTCCCACCGGGCCCGGTCAGCCGGGCGCCTGGCCTCCGTATGGTGGTCAGCAGCCGCCCTACGGTCAGCCCTACGGCCAGCAGCCCACGCCCGGTTACGGCCAGCCGCCCACGGGGTACGGGCCGCCGCCGGGCTATGGGCCGCCCGGTCAGCCGCCCACGGGCTACGGTCAGCCGCCTGTCGGCGGATACGGCGCGCCGCCCGCCGGCGGGTACGGGCAGCCGCCCCAGCCGGGCGGGTACGGGCAGCCGTCGCAGGGTCAGGCTCAGTCGCCCCCAGGTTATGGCCAGCAGCCGCCTCCGCCGGGTGGTTACGGCCAGCAGGAGCCTCCTCCCGGTCGTTGATCCGATACGTGCCCGCCTCCATGCAGCCGCCCAGACTGCCGCGACGCCTTGCCGATCGGATCTGGCAGCGGGGCGGACGGCCCCTGGCGGAGGCGGTCGCCGCGTCGGCTGCGGGCCTGATATTCATCGAATTCGTCGTTCTGGTTGTGTGGGGAGCCGACACCGGCTCCTCCACCGGACCCGCCGCGGCTCTGCGCGTCGGAGCCGATCTGTGGCTTGCCGCTCACGGAACGACGCTGCGGCTCCCTGACGGGATCATCGCGTTCCGGCCATTGGGCCTCGCCCTCTTTCCGCTGGCCGCGGCGCTGAGCGCGGCACATCGGCGGGCGAGCGCGGCACCGCTGCAGTCGCATGCCGTTCTCAACCGGACCCCCCTGGGCCGAGTGTCGCTGAACCGGGTGTCGCGGTTGCGGCCTGCCCGGCTCGGCGGAGGGCGCTCCGCCGCTTCGGTGGCGGACCTCGGGGACTCCCGCGGGGGCCGCTGCCGGTCGGATGGCGCCGTCGGGGTCCCTTGGCGGGCCGTGGCAGGCGACGTCATCGGCGTCGTGGGCGCCCAGACTCTCTTCGTCGTGGTCGTCGCGCTCATCGTGCGCACGCACTCGGTACGGCCGACCCCCGGTTCTGCGGCGCTGGGGACGGTCGCGTTCGGGATACCGGCCGCCCTGCTCGGCGCGCTGGCCGGCCGCCATCGGCTGCGCACGGCATGGCGGATGCTGCCCGTGATGCTGCGCGTCCCCCTGCTGTCCGGCGCGGCGGCGTTCATGGCGCTGCTGGCGGCCGCCGCGTTCGGGGTCGCGCTGGTGCTCGCGGCGACCGAGCCCGAGGTCGCCGCCGCCGAGCGATCGCTCGACGTGGGCGTGCTCGGGGGTCTCGGGCTCACGGCGACCCAGCTTGCGCTGCTGCCCAACCTGGTCCTCTGGGGTCTGTCCTACGCCCTCGGACCAGGATTTCGAACGGGTCCGGGTCTGGTCCGGGCGGATGTCGTCCGCCCGGCCGACCTGCCGGACCTCCCGGTGCTGACGGCCCTTCCGCCGAGCGCGTTACCCAGGCCCGGGTGGCTTGTGCTGGCGCTGGTGCCCGTCGTGGCCGGCGTCGTGCTTACT
>NZ_CDWRCM010000084.1:16555-16989 GCF_977927585.1 Frankia sp. CcWB2
TCATGGTCCATCGGGCGAGCCTGGGACGCCGCTCCCGGGCTCGCATCCTGACCGTCCTGCTCGGGGCGGTGGTCTGCGGTGTCCTCGTGGGTCTGGCGGTCCAAGTGTCGATGGGACAGGTCGGGACCGTGACGGGTCAGGGTAACCACTATGGTCCCTCGTCCGGATGGCTGTGCGGCCTGATTGCCGGGGGGGAGACCGCGCTTGTCGGACTCCTGTTGATCGGCGGCATCGACCTGGCGGCCCGTCGGGCCGAGCGGCCGTTCGTCGCCGACGACGCGGCGGCGCCCTCCTGGTGGCGCAGGCTGCAACCGTCCGGCTCATGGTCGTCAGCCCGGCTGTCACGACGACACCCCTGACCGGCCTCGCGGCCCCGCTGCCGCGGCCTCCTCGAGGTCTGTGGGCCCGCAGCTCCCCGCCCGGCGGGGACCTTT
>NZ_CDWRCM010000084.1:17250-17805 GCF_977927585.1 Frankia sp. CcWB2
CCCGCCCGCTCCCTCCCCGCTTGCCCGGCACCCCGTCGGCCTCCGAAACTGTCTGCGCCGTCGGTTACCGTGACCGCACTGGATCATCTTCACGGAGGTCGTCGTGGCGGTCACGGTCGCCCGTATCCGGGCTGAAGCACTTCGCCTGCGGGAGCTGGGCTGGTCCTATCGCCGTATCGCCCGAAGACTGCAGACCCGCCATCACCTGAGCGCGCTCGCCGCGTTCCGCCTCGCGCACGGCTGGACGCAGGAGGAGGCCGCACGCCGCTGGAACGAGCGGTGGCCCGGTTCGGGGCCGGCCAAGACCGGTAAGACCTTCTCGTACTGGGAGAGCTGGCCGGCCAAGGGCGGCCGGGCGCCTTCCACACAGGTCCTGTCACGGCTGGCTGAGCTCTACCTGTGCCGGCCGGGTGATCTGCTGGACGGGCGGGACTACGGCGAGCTCGATGAGGGCTTCGAGGGAGGTGCGGGCCCCGCGGCCTCCGCCGGGTGCACCTGTGCAGCGGGCGGCACGGGTGGGGATGAGGAGGACGGGTGTGCGGGGCTGCGCTCGTT
>NZ_CDWRCM010000084.1:17830-18440 GCF_977927585.1 Frankia sp. CcWB2
CGCCCGTATCCGGGCTGAAGCACTTCGCCTGCGGGAGCTGGGCTGGTCCTATCGCCGTATCGCCCGAAGACTGCAGACCCGCCATCACCTGAGCGCGCTCGCCGCGTTCCGCCTCGCGCACGGCTGGACGCAGGAGGAGGCCGCACGCCGCTGGAACGAGCGGTGGCCCGGTTCGGGGCCGGCCAAGACCGGTAAGACCTTCTCGTACTGGGAGAGCTGGCCGGCCAAGGGCGGCCGGGCGCCTTCCACACAGGTCCTGTCACGGCTGGCTGAGCTCTACCTGTGCCGGCCGGGTGATCTGCTGGACGGGCGGGACTACGGCGAGCTCGATGAGGGCTTCGAGGGAGGTGCGGGCCCCGCGGCCTCCGCCGGGTGCACCTGTGCAGCGGGCGGCACGGGTGGGGATGAGGAGGACGGGTGTGCGGGGCTGCGCTCGTTGGCTAGACTTGTCTTCCGCACGTGCGTGCGATGAGCTAGCTGCTTGATCTCTTGTTCGGATCACGTCGGGGTGACCGCGATCGGTAGTGACGGGTCTGGGACTGTTCCTGGCTGTGACGGTCGCGATGGACTACGGGCCGCCGAGCGTCGAGAAGCCGCTCGGCGCGCTGCC
>NZ_CDWRCM010000085.1:0-14686 GCF_977927585.1 Frankia sp. CcWB2
GAGCATCACCTTGCCAAGGTGAGGGTCGCGGGTTCGAATCCCGTCGTCCGCTCGGGAGCAGAGAGGCTTGAGGTCCGTCCCCAGCGGCCTCCCACGGCGGAGTGGCCGAGTGGTTTAGGCAAGGGCCTGCAAAGCCCTGTACGCGGGTTCGATTCCCGCCTCCGCCTCTGATCCTTTCGCGGGCGATTAGCTCAGTGGGAGAGCGCTACCTTGACACGGTAGAGGTCACTGGTTCAATCCCAGTATCGCCCACCGCGAGACACATTCTCGCCCTCCTATGAGGGCCATCCGTCACGGATGGCCCTCTGCGTGTGCGACGGCCGGTGGGCGCTGGGCGCCCGGAAATCCGACAAGGGGCCCCGGCCGCCGTCACGCCCATCACCGGACGAAGCCGGGTCAGCCCGGGCCGGGCGAGGACGCCTCGTCCCCCAGCAGGAACAACGTGATCCCGTCCGCGAGGCCCGCCGCCGCCCGGGCCCGCCAGGCCGGGTCGGCAAGCTCGGCCGCATCGGTGCGGTTGCGCATGTTGCCGCACTCCAGGAAGATCTTCGGCACCCGCGAGAGGTTGAGCCCACCGAGATCGGAGCGGATCGTCATACCATCCTCGCCCAGGTAGTCCACCAATGGCTGCCCGGTGGCCCGGCCGAAGGCGGATCGCACCATCGCCGCGAGACGCGCCGACGGGGCGAGGATCGGTGCGTTGGCCCGGTCCGGGCTGAGCGCGGGCGCGATGACATGAAAGCCGCGTCCGTCCGCCGGTCCCCCGTCGGCATGTATCGACACCACCGCGCCGGCCGAGACCCGGTTGCCGATGCGGGCCCGCTCGTCGATGCACGGGCCCACCCCGGAGTCGTTGTCGCGCGTCAGGATCACACTCGCGCCCCGGGAGCGCAGAATGGCCGCCGCCCGCCCCGCGACGTCGAAGGTGAAGGCGTGCTCCGGGTAACCGCTGTCGGTCTCGGCGCCGACGGTGTCGCATTCCTTGTCGAAACCGCCGGCCGGGACCCGCCGGTTGATCGACGCCGCGGCGGCGCCGTTTCCTCCGTTGTGCCCGGGGTCGAGGACGACCTTCCGGCCGGACAGGGCGGTTGGTGAGGTCCCGTCCACGCCGGGCCGGGCCGGGCCGGGTGCGCCCGGCCCCGCGGGCCCGCCCCCCACGAGATGCAGAGCCACCCCGGCGACCAGGGCCACGACGACCAGGGTCACGCCGGCCGCACCGACGAGCCGAAGCAGGATCGATGGTCTGATCCGTGCCGGCATTCGGTGTCTCCCGCCTACGGAGGGGGCCCGTCCCCGCCGAAGTGACCGTACGCGGTCGGCTGCGCGGCGCGCGTACGGGGGGCCGCCCGGGCCCGGCCGTCAGCCGGCGACGAAGTCGATCAGTCGTTCCACCGCGCCGAGCAGGCCCACCTCAAGGTCGGTGTAGCTGTCCACCGAGGCCAGGACCCGGCGCCACATCTGCGCCGGGTCCTCCACACCGAGGGCCTGACAGACCCCTTCCTTCCAGGGCTGGCCGCGGGGAATCTCGGGCCAGCGGGGAATGCCGACCGACGCCGGCTTCACCGCCTGCCAGATGTCGATGTAGGGATGACCGGTCACCAGGACGTGGTCACCGGCAACGGAGGCGGCGATCCGGCTCTCCTTCGACCCCGGGACGAGATGGTCCACCAACACGCCGAGCCGGCGGCCGGGCCCCGGGCGGAACCCCGCGACCACCGACGGCAGGTCGTCGACCCCGTCCAAGCTCTCCACCACCACCCCCTCGATGCGCAGGTCGTCGCCCCAGACCCGCTCGACCAAGGCGGCGTCGTGCAGACCCTCCACGTAGATACGGCTCGCCCGCGCGACCCTGGCCCGGCGGCGGGGCACCGCGACGGACCCGGACGCGGTGCGCGCCGCGGGGGCCGGGGTCCCGCGGCGGGGACGCACGAGGGTCACCCGCGCGCCCTCGATCAGGAAGACGCCGGGTTCCAGGGGGAAGACCCTCCGGATGCCGTGACGGTCCTCCAGCGTCACCCCACCGTTCTCGCTGCCCACCACGGCCCCGCAGAACCCGGTAGCCACGTCCTCGACCACGAGGTCACGCTCGAGCTCGACCTCCGGCGGACGCGCCTGGCGCGGACGGGCGGGGGGAGCCAGGACGTCCGGCCCGTAGTCTCGGCTACGCATCCTGCGAACCTAAGCCGACGCACCATCATGATCAGGGATATCGACGCGGGCGTGTCGAGATGCGACAGTGTGGTCATACCGAACGGACGGGTACACCGGGACAGAACAGACTGGTACACCGGGAGAGGTGGGTACACCGCGACGCGAGGGCGGAGCGCGACGGAGGGGACACGACGATGAGTCAGCGTTACGGGCCGGGGACCGCTCTGCTGATCGTGGACGTGCAGAACGACTTCGCCGATCCGGCCGGCAGCCTCTACGTGGCCGGTGGTGAGCAGATCATCGCCGGGATCAATGCGGAGATCGCCGCGGCGGTGACCGCCGGCTCCCCGGTCTTCTACAGCCAGGACTGGCACCCGCACGAGACCCCGCACTTCGTCACCGGCGGCGGGATCTGGCCGCCGCACTGCGTCGGGGATACCCCCGGCGCCCAGTTCCATCCCGACCTGATCGTCAAGGGTGAGGTGATCCGCAAGGGGGTCGACGGCAGCGACGGCTACTCGGCCTTCTCGGTGCGTGACCCGGCATCGGGGAGGCGAGCCACAACGGTGCTCGGTGAACGGCTGGCGCAGTTGGGCGTGTCGACGGTGGTGGTCGTCGGGCTGGCCGGCGACTACTGCGTCCAGGAGAGCGCGCTGGACGCTCGGCTGCGGGGCCTGAAGGTGCTGCTGCCGCTCGACCTCACCAGGTTCGTCAACCTGCGTCCGGGCGACGAGGAGCGAGCCGTGGCGCGCATGCGGGACGCCGGCGTTCTGGTCGGGTGAGGAGCCGGGCCGGGCCAGACGAGCCCGAACCGCCGGTAGCGGTCGAGCCCGAACTGATCGTGGAGCTGTCATCGGCAGCTGTCATCGGCGGTGGAGACTGATCGAGAGCCGATCAGACCACGCGGTCGGTCAGGCCGCGCAGTCCCGGCAGATCATCCGTCGCTCGTCCACGAGCTGGCTGCGGTGATGCACCAGGTAGCACTGCGTGCAGGTGAACTCGTCGGCCTGACGCGGCAGCACACGGACGTTCAGTTCCTCGCCAGACAAGTCGGCGCCGGGCAGGCCGAGCTCGGTTTCGAACGGGTCAACGTCGTCACCGAGATCAGCCGCCGCGTCCGCCCGCCGAGCTTTGAGGGCCTCGAGGCTCTGCTCCGAGGCGTCCTCGATGTCAGCTGTACGAGGGGTGTCGTAATCGGTGGCCACTGAAGTAACTCCCAGAGAAGTTGTGCGTAGTCGTGCGCAACCCACAACGCACGACCGCCGGGGTATGTGCCCGTCAGACCCGCGCTACCCCGATGTGGGCTTCACCACACCCTCGACCCCCAGACGCCCCGGAGAATCCCCCGATCTTGACCGACGACGCTGCCGCCCTGATCTTCCGCAGCCCAGGAGCCTCGTCCACCCCGCCGGCCCGCCCGGCCGACGTCCAGCAGCTCTCCCGCGGCAGCCGGTCGGCACTGCCGGTACCCGGTCACCTGGCTGCCCCACCCGGCTACCCGGTCCGGCGCAGCCAGGTGATCGGGGCGCCGTGGGCGCCCCGGCGCAGTGGTTCGAGCACGTCGTCCCAGGCGGTTCCGAGCAGCCGGTGCAGGCCCCGGGAGAGCGCCTCCCGGGCCTCCCCCCGTTCCAGCAGAGCCCGCAGCGCCGCCTCCCCCACGACAACGTCCCCGTTCGCGGCGATCGCGGCGCGGTGCAGCCCCAGATCGGGGGTGTAGGAGTACCGCTCGGCGTCACACCCCGGTGAGGGTCCCTCGACGGTCTCGAACGTGACGTGCCCGAGCCGGCGCAGCGCGCCAGCCACCCGCCCCGCGGTACCAGGCGACGCCCGCCACTCCAGCCCGGCGAAGAGGAATCCGGGCATACCGGGCTGCGCCGTCCAGGTCAACGACAGTGGCGACGACAGAACGCCGGACACGGCGAACTCCAGGTGCGGGCACAGCGCCGGCGGACAGGCGAGAACCGCCAGCTTGCCCGGCACGGCGAAGGACGACGAGCCGGATGACAGCTCACGAGCTGTCGGGGACATTGCGACCACGCGGGACCTCCGTCGACGAGGAACGCCTTCCCCTGCGCCCGTCGACCCGCCCCCGTTTGGCTGGGTGAATCGTCCCATGGTCCGGCTCAGCGGACTAGCCCTACCTCCTCCTGAAGTATCACTAAATGGCGGGAAGTTTTGTCCGCACCAACCATTGGTGACGGGCTCGGAATGGGCCGATCGGGCAGGTCACCCGAGGAGGCGGGTCGCCCAAGGAGACAGGTCACCCGAAAAGATCAGGCGACGACAGCCGGCGGCCGACGGGCCGACGGGCGCAGGACCGATGAGCCGCCGGGCCGGGAGACCCGGGGTTACGAACCGGCCGACGGAGGTCCCGCGGACGGGCCCTCGGCGGGCGCGGGACGGGCCCCGACAGTCTTGTCCGCCTGGTCCGCACCGCCGAACAGGCCACCGAGGCCACCGAGGGCGGTGGTCAGCTCGCTGGGCACGATCCACAACTTGCTCGCCTGCCCCTGGGCGATCCGCGGCAACGTCTGCAGGTACTGGTAGGCTAGCAGTTTCTGGTCCGCGTTACCCTCGTGGATCGCTCGGAAGACGGTGTCGATCGCCTGAGCCTCGCCCTGGGCGGTGAGGATCTGCGCCTCCCGCTCCCCCTCGGCCCGCAGGATCGCGGCCTGCTTCTCCCCCTCGGCCCGCAGGATCTCGCTCTGCTTGACGCCTTCCGCGGTCAGGATCGCGGCCCGGCGGTCCCGCTCGGCCCGCATCTGCTTCTCCATCGAGTCCTGGATGGACTTCGGCGGATCGATGGCCTTGAGCTCCACCCGGTTAACCCGGATTCCCCACCTTCCGGTGGCCTCGTCGAGCACGCCGCGCAGCTGCCCGTTGATCTGGTCCCGCGAGGTGAGGGTCGCCTCCAGGTTCATCCCACCGATCACGTTGCGCAGCGTGGTGACGGTCAGCTGCTCGATCGCCCGGATCACGTCCGCGATCTCGTAGGTCGCCGCCCGTGGGTCAGTGACCTGGAAGTAGATCACCGTGTCGATCCCGACCACCAGGTTGTCCTCGGTGATCACCGGCTGCGGCGGGAAGCTGACCACCTGCTCCCGGAGGTCGATGCGGTCACGGACCCGGTCGACAACTGGGACCAGGATCGCGAGGCCCGGCGTCAGCGTGCGGTGATACCGGCCCAGCCGTTCGATGACCATCGCGCGCGCCTGCGGCACGATGCGCACCGCCCGGACCAGAAAAATCAGTAGGACCGCCGCGATCACCGCGGCGGCGATCACTCCTGCCATGGCGTACCTCTCACTTTCAGCCCCCTCGATGCCGACCGTCCCGATGTCGGCGCTGTCACATCCACTGGCATCGCCGGGGGCGCCGGGGCCCCGGTCGTCAGAGCTCGAAACTGTGGACGATGGCAGTGGCACCATCGATGCGCAGCACCCGCGCCTCGCTGCCGGCCTCGAGCACGGTGGTGGTGGGGTAGGACCGGGCCGACCAGATCTCTCCCTTGACCTTCACGCGACCCCCGTCGCCGTCGACCCGCTCCACCACCATCGCGCGCTCTCCGACGAGCGCGTCGGTACCCGTGAGCAGGGGCGGCGTACGTTGCAGCTGACGCTTCGCCACCGGGCGCAGTCCCAGCCCGAATCCACCCGCCGCGACCACGAAGGCGACGATCTGCCAGACCAGATCGACGCCGAGCAGCGCGACACCGGCCCCAATGAGCGCGGCCAGCGCGAACATCGCCAGCGTCAGGTCCAGCGTCAGCAGTTCGCCGACGACCAAGGCGCCGGCGATGACGATCCAGATCGTCCCGTCGGACATGACTCCATGATAGACTGCCTAGTTCAGTGGGCGATCAAAGGATCTTCAAAGATCGCAGGCGCCGCAAACCAGGAATGAAGTGACCTCGGCCCGCGAATACCGTTCGGCCCGTAGGCTTCGGTCGTATGTCACAGGTATGGCCCGGCAGCCCCTATCCCCTGGGCGCTACGTACGACGGATCGGGCACGAATTTCGCGATCTTCTCCGAGGTCGCCGACCGGGTCCAGCTGTGCCTGTTCGACGACGCGGGCAACGAGGAGCGGATCGACCTGCGGGAACGGGACGCCTTCGTCTGGCACGCCTACCTTCCCACCGTGGGACCGGGCCAGCGCTACGGCTATCGGGTCCACGGGTCCTACGACCCCGCCCGAGGGCTGCGCTGCAACCCCACCAAGCTCCTCCTCGACCCGTACGCGAAGGCGGTCGACGGGGAGGTCGCCTGGGACCAGGCGGTGTTCCCCTACACCTTCGGCGACCCCGACAGCGTCAACGACGCCGACTCCGGCCCCCACATGATGAAGTCGGTGGTAATCAGCCCGTTCTTCGACTGGAACGGGGACCGCCCGCCACGCCGGCCCTACAACGAGTCGGTGATCTACGAGGCGCATGTCCAGGGGCTGACCAAGAACCATCCCGGCCTGCCGGAGGAGTACCGCGGGACCTACGCGGGAGTCGCCCACCCGGTGATGATCGACTATTATCGCAAGCTCGGCGTGACCGCGATCGAGCTGCTGCCGGTGCACCAGTTCGTCCATGACGAGCATCTGGTCAGCCGCGGGCTGCGCAGCTACTGGGGCTACAACTCCATCGCGTTCCTGGCGCCGCACAGCGGCTACTCCGCCTCCGGCGGCCACGGCCGCCAGGTGCAGGAGTTCAAGGGAATGGTCAAGAACCTGCACGAGGCCGGGATCGAGGTGATCCTCGACGTCGTCTACAACCACACCGCCGAGGGCAACCACATGGGTCCGATGCTGTGCTTCCGCGGCATCGACAACAGCGCCTACTACCGGCTCGTGGACAACCGACCCCAGTACTACATGGACTACACGGGCACCGGCAACAGCCTGCGGGTACGACACCCGCACGTGCTACAACTGATCATGGACTCGCTGCGTTACTGGGTTACCGACATGCACGTCGACGGGTTCCGGTTCGATCTCGCGGCGACCCTGGCCCGGGAGTTCTACGACGTCGACCGGCTGTCATCGTTCTTCGACCTCGTCCAGCAGGATCCGGTGGTCTCCCAGGTCAAGCTGATCGCGGAACCGTGGGACCTCGGCGAGGGCGGTTACCAGGTGGGGAACTTCCCCCCGCTGTGGACCGAGTGGAATGGTAAGTACCGCGACACCGTCCGCGACTTCTGGCGCGGGCAGGACCACGGGATCGCCGAGTTCGCCTCCCGGCTGACCGGATCGAGCGACCTGTACGAGAACAGCGGGCGCCAGCCGTGGGCGTCGATCAACTTCATCACCGCGCACGACGGGTTCACCCTGCACGACCTGGTCTCCTACAACGAAAAACACAACGAGGCCAACGGCGAGGACAACCGGGACGGTTCCGACGACAACCGGTCGTGGAACTGCGGAGTCGAAGGGCCCACCGACGACCCGACCGTCCTGTCCCTGCGCGCCGCGCAGACCCGTAACCTGCTGACGACGCTGTTGCTGTCCCAGGGGGTGCCGATGCTGGTCGCCGGAGACGAGATGGGACGCACCCAACAGGGCAACAACAACGCGTACTGCCAGGACAACCCGATCTCCTGGCTGGATTGGTCGGACGCCGAGCGCAACGCCGACCTGATCGAGTTCACCGGCCTGCTGTCAAGACTGCGCCATGATCATCCGATCTTCCGCCGCCGCCGGTTCTTCCAGGGCAAGTCGCTGCGCGGGCAGGGCGGCACGATGCACGGCGCGGCCGAGGCGGCCACCGGCGGGCAGGCGGGCGGCCAGGACGCGGACGGCAGCGGCGGGCGCTCCGGCGACGACCCCGCCGTCAAGGACGACCCCGCCGTCAAGGACATCGCCTGGCTTCGCCCGGACGGCACGGAGATGTCCGACAGCGACTGGGAGTCCGGGACGGCGCGATCACTCGGCGTCTACCTCAACGGTGAGGGGATACCGGACCCCGACGCGCTGGGCCAGGCCATCATCGACGACTCGTTCCTGCTGTTCTTCAACGCCCACCACGAACCGGTCGGGTTCCAGACGCCGGCGACCAGTTTCGGCAGTTCGTGGGAGATCGTCGTCGACACCCGCCCGTCGACGGCCGAGGTCGACGCCCGGCTCAGCGACACCGCGCTGCTCCACTCGGCCCTCGATCCCGCGAGCATGGGAAGGGCCGTGAAGGCCGGCGATCCCATCGAACTCGACGCCCGCTCGACCGTCGTGCTGCGCCGTGTCAGCTGACCCGGCGCATCCCGGCGGGGGGTACGGCGCCGACCGGATGGTACCGACCGCCACCTACCGGCTCCAGCTCAACCTGGACTTCTCGCTCACCGACGCGGCGGTCGTCGTCCCCTACCTGGCCACGCTCGGCGTCTCCCACCTGTACCTCTCGCCCGTGCTGGAGGCCGCGCCCGGCTCGGCCCACGGCTACGACGTCGTCGAGCACGGGCAGATCAATCCCGAGCTGGGGGGGACCGGCGGGCTGCGCCGGCTCGTCGCCGCGTGCCGCAAGGCGGGACTCGGCCTGATCGTCGACGTCGTCCCCAACCACATGGCGATCGCCCCGGAAACGACGAACGCGGCCTGGTGGTCGGTGCTGCGCGAGGGACCCGAATCCCCCTACGCCAGCTGGTTCGACATCGACTGGGCCTCCCCCGACAACCCCGGCCGGGTGCTGGTGCCGATCCTGGGCGCCGGGCTCGCCGACTGCCTGGCGGCCGGGGAGATCTCCGTCGAACAGGACGAGGACGGCGAGTGGGTCGTCGTCTACTACGACCACGTGCTGCCCGTCGCCGCGGGCACCGCCGACCCCGACGACGTCGCCGCGACCCTCGACGCGCAGTTCTACCGGCTGTGCTGGTGGCGGGTCGCCGCGACCGAGCTGAACTACCGGCGGTTCTTCGATATCACGACCCTGGCGGCGCTGCGCCAGGAGGACCCGGACGTGTTCGCCGCCACGCACCGGCTTCTCATCGAACAGATCCGCGCGGGGACCTTCGACGGGCTGCGCATCGACCATCCGGATGGGCTCGCAGACCCGGAGGACTACCTGCGCCGGCTGTCGGAGGCCACCGGCGGGGTGTGGACCGTCGTCGAGAAGATCCTGGAGGATGACGAGGCGCTGCCGGACACCTGGGCCTGCGACGGCACCACCGGCTACGAGGGGATCGGCCGGCTGACCCGGCTGTTTCTCGACCCGATGGCGGGTCATCCCCTCGCGGTGCTCTACGGCGAGATCACCCACGCGGACCCCGACTACGAGGCCGAGGCGCGGGCCGCCAAGCTCGACGTCCTCGCGGGCGTGCTCCAGCCCGAGGTGGACCGGCTGACGAGCCTCGCGCTCGGGGAGGCCCGGGAGGCCCGGGCCGACCTCACCCGAACCGGTCTGCACGAGGCGATGTGCGAGGTCCTCGCCGCCTTCGACGTCTACCGGGCCTACCTCCGCCCGGACGGCACGCCGAGCCTGGAGGCCCGCGGGCATGTGGTCCGCGCCTGCGAGCAGGCCCGGTCCCACCTGCCGGGCCGGGCGACCGAGGTCGACCTCATCGAGGACCTGGCGCTGGGCGGACCGGCCGAGTTCGTCGTCCGGTTCCAGCAGACCTGCGGGCCGGTGATGGCCAAGGGCATCGAGGACACCGCCTTCTACCGGTATGCCCGGCTGCTGGCGCTGAACGAGGTCGGCGGCAACCCCGGCCGCTTCCCGGCGTTCACGACCGGGCACCCGCGCAGCGCCGTCACCGAGTTCCACGAGGCGAACCTGTCGGTCCAGCGAAACTGGCCACTGACGATGACCACCCTGTCGACGCACGACACCAAGCGGTCGGAGGATGTGCGGGCCCGGCTCGCGGTGCTGTCCGAGGATCCCCGCGGCTGGGCCGAGGTGGCCGGCCGGCTCGTGCGGCTCGGGGAACGCCACCGCGACACCGAGCAGGGCTGGCCCGACCGGGTCACCGTCTACTTCCTGCTGCAGACCCTGGTCGGCGCCTGGCCGCTGCCCGCCGACCGGGCCACGCAGTACATGCTCAAGGCCGTCCGGGAGGCGAAGACCCACACGAGCTGGACCGACCAGGACCCCGGCTACGAGGCGGCCCTGACGAACTACATCGAGTCGGTGCTGGAGGACGACGAGTTCGTCGGCATCCTGGAGCGGTATGTCGCCACGCTGGTGGAGCTGGGCCGGCAGAACTCGCTGGCCCAGAAGCTGCTCCAGCTGACCATGCCCGGGATAGCGGACGTCTACCAGGGCCAGGAGCTGTGGGATCTCTCCCTCGTCGATCCGGACAACCGGCGGGCGGTCAACTACGGTGATCGCACCAAGCTGCTCGCCGAGATCGGTGTGGAGTCGACCGCCGAGACCGGTGCGCCGCGTCGCCCGCCGACCCTCGACGACTCCGGCGCGGCGAAGCTGCTCGTCGTCGCCCGGGCGCTACGGACCCGCCGCGACCATCCCGAATGGTTCGGGGCGGACGCGATCTACCGGCCGCTGTGGGCCTCCGGCTCGGCCGCGGAGAACGTCGTCGCCTTCAGCCGGTCCGAGTCCGTCGTCACCGTGGTGCCCCGCCTCGTCCTCGGCCTGCGCCGCGGCGGCGGCTGGCGGGACACCACCATCCCCCTACCCGAGGGACGCTGGACGGACGTGCTCACCGGCCGCAAACACGACGGCGGCACCGCCTACGTGCTCCGGCTGCTACGCGACTTCCCGGTAAGCCTGCTCGTCCGCGCGTAGCACGCGACGGCCGGCCCCTGCCAACATCTGGTGGCCCGAGGCCCGCAACAATCAACCTGTTGCAATCCCTCGTAGGGATCATGAGGACCGCCCGGGTATAAACACGCAGGTCCAGCGGCGTGTCGCCGGGGTGCGGCGGGGGTCGTTCTGCAGCGAACCTCCGGTCTAACATCATCAAAACGAGATCATGACACAAATGGTGACAGTTGATCAATCTGACAGGCATGAGCGGAGTCACAGGATGTCGCTGGGTGCCGCCCATCCCGCTCCGATGCTCTCGCGGACGGCATCCGCGCCCGGCGGCAAGGTGTAGACCAGGACGTGATCATAGGAGTGATCAATAACCCCCTCGATCCGTCGGCGGAAGCGCAGGAGTTGCGCTGGGCTGAGGTTGCCCTCGAAGACGCTGCGCTGGACGTGATGCAGGTACTGCCGGCAGATCGTAAGCAGCTTGCTGTTGCGTTCCGCGGCCGTGTCGTAGACCACGATCACGAACACCGCGTCACCACCAGATCCGGAACGGCTGGTAGAGCTGCCCCTCCAGGCAGGTCCGCGTCAGCTTGAGTGCCTCGAGGTACATCAGTTCGTCAAACGACGGCCTGCCTCGGACAGGCTGGCGTTGCCCACCTCCGCCTCGAAATGGTCCGGAGTGAGTTGCTCCCGTGCAGCCAACCGAAGCAGCAGCCGCTCCGCGAACAACGGCTTGAGGACCTCGGCCAGGTCCAGGGCGAGGGAGTGCCGATGGCGCTCCATCGAGCTGTGAAGAAAGGCGATGCCGCTGTGCAGCGGGGTGAGCCTGATGGCGGTCAGTGCCCGGGCGTAGATGATCCCGTTCACGTAGCTGATGAAGGCATTCCCCGCGTTCGCGGGCGGGCGGCGGCTGCGCCCGTCGAGGCGTAGCCAGTCAGGCAGTTTTGTGTCGATGATCGACCAGGCGGTTCGACGGAAGTTCCCCTCCGCCGCCATGAGCTGCGCAGTCGTCCCTGCAAGATCGACCCCGGCCTCCAGGCTGTCCAGCGGGCGGCGTAACGCGGACCTGTCGACGACCCGCCGCACGTTGAACGCCGTCGCTCGGACGAGGTCCGCGGCTATGGTTATCGCCACCTCGGGAGTGGAGGCCGCCCTGGCCTGGGCGAGAACCGTCTGACCGGAGACGTGCGCCTCGGCCGGTAGGACGGATCCGGCATAGTCACCGTAGTAGCTGAGCAGGTGCACGCCGATGTCGTGCTGGTTCAGCAGGGTGAGTACGGCAGTGTTGATGTCCACCGGAGCACACGCGACGATGTCCCGCACATCGGTGACGGGGACGTGCACTCTCGTCCCGTCCTCGCGCTCGATCGCGAGGGTGGATTCCTTCCGCCGGATCCGGCAGGGAGACGTGAGCCAGTAGGTTCTGGCGGCTTCGGGCACAGGATCAGTCCGTCCAGCAGTAGTCGAAGAAGCTGCATCCCGTACAGCGAGAAAGATCAAGACGGTCGGGTGCAACGGGTTGCGCGACGACAGCGAGCACGTCGTCGATGTCGGCCAGCGCCGCTGCCCGCCGGCTCTCATCGAACGGCAGCCGCACCGTGCGCCGGGTCGGCCGGTAGTGCAACACGGCGCCACGCGCCTCGACACCCACCGCGACGAGCCGGTGGCAGTAATGGACAGCCTGCGCCTCGTCGGCCGCGGTGGGACGCCGCGACGACTTGACCTCGTGGACCCATAGATCGCCGTCGAGATGGTCGAGCTTCGCCGCGCCGAGATCCACTGGCTGGAACCGTGCGTAGGCGGTGTCGTGGACCGCTTCCCCCAGCAGCACCCGGGCGCTGAGATGCTCCGGCCGCACGCCACGTGAGTACAGCCATAGCTGACGGCGGCAATGATGCAGGTACTTGATGTGGACGCCACCCACGTCCTCGGCCTCCATCAGATCAGCTCGCCGAGTTGGTAGGTGATCGTCGTCCGGCGCTGCGGCCGAATGGCGGTCAGCCCGAGCGTGTCGCTGTACTCGCCGTCGACGACCAGCACATCAAGGTCGCGATCCCATCGGCCGAGGCCCCGCGCATACGACGGCAGCGGGATGAGCAGATCCGCGGCGAGCAGCCGGCCACGCCCACGGGTCTGCCCGCCCTTCAGCCGGGCGGCGTATTCGTCCCGGTCCTGGAGAAGGACCCCTTCAACTCCGTCGAACAGCGTGTCAAACGTCTCCGCCAGCAAGGAGCGGTCCAAGAACGGGCTGTCCCAGGCGAGAAAAGTGGTGGCCCATTCCCTGCGATAACCCCGAACCTCCTCGGCCCACTCCTGCCCCCATTCCGAGTCGTAGATGCCGTCGAGCCAGGTGACCAGCGCCGCCTCGCTGATCTCCTCACCTCGATGGGCGTCGAGCACCGCCCAGGCCGCCTCCGTCGGCTGCTGCGGGTAGACGCCATCGGCATATAGATCGTTGCCCCCGCGCTGGTGTGACCGCATCTCGGGCCGGCATACGAAAACGTCGGCTGGGGGACGGGCACCAGTCCGGTTCACCCGGCCGAATCGTTGCGCCAGCGCATCCAAGGGAGCACCCGAGGTGAACAGGACCTCGAAGTCGACATCCAGGGAGACCTCCACGACCTGCGTGGCGACGACCAGCCCCGGCCGCTGGTCCGCCGGCTGGGCATCGGCGCGGAATCGACCGTACACCGCGTTTTCGATCGCCGCCCGGTCGACCCGCCGGAACCGGGAATGCAGCAGCCAGGCGGCGGGCGCGCCGTCCTCTTCCCCCGCCGGTTCCCCTGCCGGCGCCGCCTTCGCGGACGCCTTCACCGGCGCGTGCTCGGCCAGTTCCTCATACAGCGTCTGGGCGTCGGCGATGTTGTTCGCGACGACCAACACGGACTGGTTCGCGGCCAGCCGTTCTCGGATGAGCGCGATCGTTCGCGGGTCGGTGAGGTGGCCTTCCACCGGGTGGAGGCGGTGCCGATGAGGAGCCGACCGGTAGTCGGCTTCGACGACCGTGAGCGTGCCGGGCGCGTCGGCCGACGCCGAACTTCCCGCCGAGCCTCCCGGATGACCGGCCTGCCGATAATTCGACGGGACGAGACTTTCCCGGACCAGCCTTACCAGCGCGTTCGGTGCGGTCGCGGACAGCACCGCGACGCGTCCGCCCAGCTCCGCCCAGAAACCGGCGGTCGCCAGAATGTATCCGAGCCGCTTCGGGTCGTAGGCGTGCAGCTCGTCGAGGATGAACACTGAGTTGGCGCTGTCGAGCAGGACGCTGGCGTGCACCGCGCCGGCGAGCACCCCGCGTAGCAGTTGGTACGGCGTTCCGACCCGGACCAGCTCCCGGAACAGCCGGGTGGCTTCGGCGCGGGCCAACGCCTTCCCGGCCGCGCGATCCCGGACCGCCACCTCGCTCGCGCCAGCTGCCGGCGTCTCGTCATCTCCGCAGAGCGATCGGGCCAGGTGGTAGGAGGCTGCCCGGGAGTGGCTGACCCCGACCGCTGCCGCGCCATCATGATCCCGCAGGTCCCGGTCCGCGAGGCGGTCCGTCATCGCATTGATCGACGCAAGGTAGGGCAGCGTGTAAAACAGCCGCGGCACCCCGCCGCCACGGGCCACGATGTCCTCGACCTGGGCCGCCGCCCAGAGCAGCCCGCCTTCGGTCTTGCCGCTGCCCGTCCAGGCCCGCAGCAGTAGATGCCCCCGCACCCGGCCGGCTGCCGCCTGATGCGCCCGGATCTTCTGGCCCTTCTCGGCCAGCCGGACCGTCAGCCTGGCTGGGTAGCCGGCGTCGAACGGCTGGTGGGTGCGCAGCGAGCCATGCCCGCTGGAGAGATGGTCGGCCATGGTGACCGCACCC
>NZ_CDWRCM010000085.1:14919-16199 GCF_977927585.1 Frankia sp. CcWB2
AGATCGGCAACGGTCGAGTACCGCGGATACAGCTGGCTCAGTGACGGCCTCCCTTCGCCTCCCTCCAGCGGACGGTGGTGGGTGGCGACCCCCGCAGCCACCCAGCGGCGGTCCTCGGCATCCGCCACCAGCCAGTCGAGAAATCCGAGGGAGAGGACCTCGTGCCGGTGCCCCCAGCCGATCCCGGTCGCCATCATCCGCTGGAATCCGTCCGCGATCTTGCCCGCGTCATGCAGCAGTGCCGCCCAGGCCGCGATCATCCAGAACCGGCGCCGCAGCGGGTCTGGCAGGACGTCCAACGTCCCCAGCCGCCGTCGGATGGCGAGCAGGGCGTCGAGCGTGGCCGCCAGGTGCTCGGTCAGCGACTCACCGGCGGGCCGAAAATTGGTCGGCGGTTTGGCCAGCAGCTCGGCAAGCGACCGATCGCGCCCGTCCGATGGCCCTGAGGACACCGAGGACACCGCACTCACGGCTCCACCTGGGCGGGATGGGTGGGTGGGAGGAGGTGGACGGCTCGGCCTTCGGTGGTGACCCAGCCCGCCACCAGCGCCTTCTCGACGGACTGCGGACGCAACTGGCCGCCCGCCGCCACCGAGAGCCGATGGCGATAGGCGTCCCACCGGGTACGGGCGCGGTCCCGGCTGACAGCGGTCGGCAGCCGGAGCAGGGAACCGTGGGAGCTACCGTGGGAGCTGGGGTCATCGGGCACGAGCGCCCCACCGGCCACGCCTTCACCCTCACTCAGCCGTACTCGTCTGGTACGGGCAGTCGCGAGATCCTGGCTGCGACCGAGCCGCAACGGCCACACCGGCCGACGGAACCGCCGCTCCCATCGCTCGACCTCGTCGACGATCCAGACGGTCAGCTCGGTAAAGGCCAGGAACTGCCGTTCCCGGGGCACCGGCTGGCCGAAGGCGCCCCGCGACTCCAGGGGATGGTGGGTCTCCAGATCCACCCCGGTGGCCTGCGCCGAGAAGGCCATCGCGAACCGGAACTCCGGGTCGACCTCGTCCCATCCCCCGGCGACCGCCGCCAGCATGCCGCCGACGGTCGCCGGAGCTGGGCAGGGAAGCGTGACCGCGACAGCCGAGTACAGCGGGTCACGAAAGGAGACGATCGGCGCGCTGACAGTGACTTCCAGCGCGTCTCGTTCCCCGCCAAGAAGGTCGGGCGCGCCGGGGAGACTCATGACTTGGCTGACTTGGCGTCGTCGAACCAGTCGTCGTGTAGTCCGGTCTCGATCTCGTCCGCAAGGCGTCCGAAGAGCACCCGGGAGTGGT
>NZ_CDWRCM010000085.1:16716-17947 GCF_977927585.1 Frankia sp. CcWB2
CCTGTACCAGCCCGGACTCGATCTCGGCGGCCAGCTCACCGCGCGCGATCTCGCGTTGATCACCGAGAAAGCCCGGCGCCCAACCGAGGTAGACAGGCCCGTCGAGCTCCTCACGCCAGGCGGCGATCTCCTCCCGCAGGACCGTGGTATCGATAGTGACCCGGCCGTCGCGGAGACCGAGGATCCGGGTAAACGGGTTGATCCCACCCTTCATCGCTGCGAGCAGGAGGAACGCCGGTGCCCGGTCCCCGTAGTGCAACGACTGCTTGGCTCCGCCGCGGACGGCGGTGAGGGTCCGCAGCAGCAGGGCGGCCCGCCGGCGCCGTTCGGGTAGAGGTAGCCGAAGGGCGGGCGACCCACGGAAGGTGAGGCTGTCGGCTCCACTCGCCACGGCATCCTTCGCCGCCTCGGCAGTCAACGCGATCTTCAGGCCGGAACCACCGGTCTCGAAGGTGCCGATTCGCGGCAGATCGAGCAGGAGGTCGCCGCCGAGTTCGGCGCTGTAGAGCTCGTGGCCGTGCAGGACCGGGTTCTCCCCCGCCTGAAAGCCGCGGCTCATGGTGCCGAAGTCCTCGGTTGGCCTGCGCGGGGCGACGGAGAGCAGGGTCCCGGTGGCGAACACGGTGTCGCGCTGGCAGGTCTGGGCCGCCTCCTTACCCTTCTTGGCAACCATGTAGCCGAACAGGTCGTCGTCGAAATAGCGATCCGGGCGACCCTCGGTGTGAGCTTGCTGGTTCTTCCCGGCGCCGCTGCGGGTGACGCCGGATCGGGGTTCCTGCGCCGGGACGGAGTCCCGCAACCAGCGGCGGAACGCCTGCGCGGAGACGTAGGGGTAGACGTCCCGACCGACCCGGAGCTGCTTGACCCGGGAGACATTGTCATCCGCAAGGCCGTTGTTCGGCGCGCCGGCCTTGATATCGAGCGCGACCTTGCCAACCAGGAAACTCATCGCTCCAGTCCTTCCACGAACTCGTCGTCCTCGCGGGCGAGCTTGATCTCTTCTTCCGCCTCGGGTAGATCCGCCAGCGCCTCGGCCGCGTCTTTCGGGCTCCACCCCTGTGCGTGCAGCGCGTTCAGGACTGCGATGAGCAGCAGCCGCCGGTAGATCCAGCCCTGTCCGTCCGGGTCGAACAGCAGCCGGAACTGGGTAGTCGTGAGCAGCGGGCTCGCGGTTCCCGCGGCCGGCGGGCGCAGGGCACGGCGCACGGCCTTGGTCTCCAGCCATTTCTGG
>NZ_CDWRCM010000085.1:18213-18650 GCF_977927585.1 Frankia sp. CcWB2
AGCGAGAGGACGTTGCGGCAGGCCACTCGGAAGCTCATGAGCGGGCTGGCACTGTCATCGTCCACGATCTCTCGGGCTATCTCGGCCGCGAGTTTCTCGACCTGGTCGATGTCGGCCTGGTTCACATCCATCACCTCACGCAGAAACGAGTAGGTCAGCGCGGCCAGCGCGATGTCGAACCGGTGCCCGGCCAACAGCCCCGGCCGGTCCGTCAGCCGGGTGGAGGCGGTGGTGAAGATCCGCCACGGTCGGTGGAAGGCGTCGCGGGCGAGCCGGCGGTTCCCGCGGACCGGCGGAAACTCATAGGCGGCGATGAGCGCGCGCCATCCAAGCCGCAGCTCCGGGTCTCGCAGCGTCGACCGGATCCACTCGGCGAGCGGCTCCTCGATGCCGTACGCCCCGAGGCTCGCGCCCCGGTTGTCATTACTGAAGACCAT
>NZ_CDWRCM010000086.1:0-15405 GCF_977927585.1 Frankia sp. CcWB2
CTCCTCACCCGATGATCACCGGCGGGCCAGAAGAATCACAAGATCAGCGACAGATCCAGATCCAGATCCAGTGCAGATGGGCGGCGCACCATGGGTCCGCCGGGTCCGCGGAACCGGCGGCCAGAGGGCTTCGACCAGGCCGGTCAGCGCGGCCGACGGGCCGATTCCGGCCCTCGGTAGCAGGGTCCCTGTACCGTCCGGGGGGTCGGATCGGCCGGAATCGGATCGGCCGGAGTCAGGCCGAGGGCAGCCCTGGTCATGGCGCGCACCACCGGTGGACCACCGGCGGGCAGCGGGCCGCCGCGGATCCGGCGGCCATCGTCGAGGGCGGCCAACGCGAGATCGACCATTGGCCGTAGCCCCGGGAGAATAGGGACCTCCCGCATCCGCGGACCGTCCGTGGGCCCCCCATTCCTCCGCCCCCGTTCCTCCGCCGGCGTGGGCTTCCCGGCTGGCGTGGGCTTCCCGGCTGGCGCGGTGGCGACAGGTGTGTCAGGGCTGCGCGGGGGGATCATCCGGCGGATCCGAACCCGACGGGTGCCTGATCGGCGGGTGGGTGTCCCAAGGCCGCGTGGACGGAGAGCCTGCGGACGGCGGCATCGATGGCGTCGGCGAGGATTGTGAGGACGCGATCGCCCTCCTCATCGCTGAGGATCAGTGGTGGCAACAGCCGGGCGACCGCGCCGTGCCGCCCACCGAGCTCGATGATCAGGCCGCAGCGCAGACATTCGGCCCGTACCAGACCGGCGGGGTGCGCGCCGACGAGGTCGGGGGCTGCGGTCGGATCGACCATCTCGGCGCCGAGCATCAGCCCGCGGCCGCGCACGTCGCCCACCTGCGGCCGGTCCCGGGCGATCTCCGTCAGGCCGGTGAGTAGGCGCGTGCCGAGCCGGGCGGCGCGTTCGTCGAGACGGTCCTCCCGCACCAGGCGCAGCGTGGCGTGGCCTGCGGCCATCGCCAGCTGGTTTCCACGGAAGGTGCCGGTATGTGCCCCGGGCGCCCAGGTGTCCAGCTCAGACCGGTAGGCGATGACGGCCAGTGGCAGCCCGCCGCCGATCGCCTTGGACATGACGATGATGTCGGGGGTGATACCGCTGTGCTGCGCGGCCCAGTACTTCCCGGTGCGACTGACTCCCGTTTGGACCTCGTCCAGGATCAGTGGGATGCCGCGGCGACGGGTGATCTCGCGGACGGCGCGGAGCCAGCCGTCGGGCGCGGGAATCACCCCGCCCTCGCCCTGAACCGGTTCTACGATCAGTGCCGCCGGCCTGACGACCCCTCCGGCGGGGTCATCGAGGAGACGTTCGATGTAGCGGGCGGACAGCTCGGCACCGTCCGGACCGGGGGCGCGACCAGACCCCACCCCGAACGGGCACCGGTAGGGGAAGGGGAACGGCAGCCGTACGACGGATGTCGACGGCGGCAGAGGATCTTTGACGGCGACGTTCCCGGTCACGGCCAGGGCGCCCGCCGTCATCCCGTGGTATCCACCGGTGAACGCGAGGATGGTCTGGTTGCCCGTCACCGTCTGCGCGAGCTTGATGGCCGCCTCGACCGCGTCGGCGCCGCTCGGGCCGCAGAAGTGCAGCTTCACATCGCTCCCCATGCCGGCCGGCAGGCAGCCACGGAGTTCATCGGTGAAGGCGTCCTTCTCGGGGGTGGCGAGGTCGAGCGTGTGCAAGGGGGCCCCTCGGGTGAGCATCGACGTGATCGCCTCGGTCACCACCGGATGGTTGTGTCCCAGTGCAAGCGTTCCGGCGCCGGCCAGGCAGTCCAGGTAGCGGCGGCCATCCGCGCCGAGAACCATGGTTCCGGACGCCCGGACAGGCACGATCGGGAGGGTCCGCGCATAGGTCCGTGCCGCCGATTCGCGCTGACGCTGACGCGCGAGGATCATGGCCGGGTTCGCGGCACCCGTGGGTGCGGACGTGGGACCCGCGGTGGCGGGGGCTGCGGGCGTGGACCTGGCGGCGACGGGGGTCGTAGTCACGGGGGGTGTGGTCACGGGGGGCGTCGTCGCGGCTCTCGTGGTTACGGAAGGCACGGCCGCGGAGGGCGCCGTGCGGCCGGCTGGGCCGCCGGCGGCGGCGTCACGAGCGGAAACCGTCATCGCGGGCGACTCCCTTTCGCGCAGGCTGATTGAGGGAAGCCTAACCTAAGCCAGTCGCACCATGGTTGCTCCGCGCAAGGTTATGGTGGCGCCAAGCAGACTTGGTGGTCTCTTCATAGTCCGTCCGGGGGAGTCGGGTTGCGGCAGAAACATCGGCCTTAGGCTGTGGTGTTTGCGGCATGTCCACTACACGCCCGTCGATCCGGATCAGACAACCGGTTATGGCGGTGACGAACGTCCCGCGATCGTCCGGCGGCACGGAAGCCGGAGGCGGTCCGTGTGAGGTATCAGGCACCGTTTGCGGATCCGATCCGTGTTTCGTCGTCCCACCATCGGGCTAGCCGACAGAGTCGGGTCCAGATGGAGACCACCCATCCGAGACCACCCGTCTGGACCACCCGTCTGGACTATGCGTCCGCGCTCGGCAGCCCGCGGCACACGCCATCGCTCCTGTGCGCCTGGCGGCAGAGTGGGTTGTCCTGTCCCTGGCGGACGACGCGGCTGAGCTCGGGCGCCTGAGGGAGTCTCGGACGACTGATGGAGTGAGGAGTCGATCTGGTGGACCTGCCGCCCTCGGCCGCGCCGCTGCGCGCCCTGCCCGCCGAAAGCCTCCCCCGCCCGGTGTTGACCGCGGTGCGTGACTGGCCGGCTGGCGCCGGAGAGGTCAGTGCCTACTTTTACGACCCGGCGGCGGCCGCGCGGAACGCCGCGGCGCTGCGGGCCTGCCTGTCCATGTGGGCGGAGGTCTGCTACGCGGTCAAGGCCAACAGCTTTCCGCCGATACTCGACGCCCTGTTGCGTGGGCCCGGTCCGGACATCCCTCGGTCGGGGCGGGAACGGAGTGACTCCAGCCTGGGCGCCACCCCGACCGGCGCCAGGACCGGCGCCAGCGGCCGGGGCATCGACGGTTTCGAGGTCTCCTCCGCGCACGAGGTGCGCCTGGCGCAGGCAGCGTACGGCCGGGTCGACCCCGCTCGGCGTCCCCACCTGGTCGCCTCCGGACCGGGGAAATCGATGACCCTGCTTACCGCGCTGGTCTCGGCCGACGTCGACGTCGTCAACGTCGAGAGCTTCGGTGAACTGCGCCGCCTGGACGCCGTCGCCGCCCGACTCGGCCGTCGGGTACGGGCGGCGGTGCGCGTCAACCCGGCCCGAGTGGGACTGGCAGGCTCCCTCCAGATGGGCGGTCGGCCGAGTGCGTTTGGCATTCCCGAAACGGAGGTCCCCGCCGCGCTCGAACTCGCGGCGGATCTGGCCCATATCGACGTCGTCGGATTCCATGTCCACGCGGTGTCCGGCAATCTCGATGCCGCCGCCCATCTGGGCTACGTCCGGTGGTGTCTCGATTTCGCCGCCCGGACGGCTGCCGCGGCCGGGATCGAGCTGCGGATGGTCGACGTGGGCGGTGGATTCGGGGTTCCGTTCGAACCGGACCGGCGCGGTGACCGGCCCTTCGACCTAATCCGATTTGGTGAGGGACTGAGTTCGCTGCCGGTTCCGGACGGAACTCGGGTAATCTTCGAGCCGGGGCGGATGCTGGTGGCCGACTCCGGCTGGTACGCCGCCGAAGTGATCGACGTCAAACATTCCTACGGGACGGAATTCGTGATTCTGCGTGGCGGAATTCATCATTTCGCGCTGCCGACATCGTGGGAGATCATCCATAACTTCGCCGTCGTGGAGAGATCGGGCCGGAACGGTGGGCCGGCGCCGGAGCCGAAGGACACGCGGGAGGCGGTGGTCGAAGGTCGTCCGGTGACGGTGGTCGGGGAGCTGTGTACGCCGGAGGACACCCTCGCCCGTGACATCACGGTCGATCGGGTGCGGTCGGGTGACGTCGTCGTCTTCCCCATGGCGGGTGCGTACGGCTACGAGTTCGCGCTGCCGGATTTCCTTGGCCACCCCCGAGCCCGGCGCGTCGAGCTTCAGGGAACGCGGCATGCTCCGTTTCCCACCGATCGGTCGAGCTGATCGGATACCCGGGAGAGGAATGTTCCCTCAGCACCAGGTTTAAGTTCATCGCTCCAGCCGCCATGGCAGTTATTTCTGGCATTCTGGGAAATATTAATCCAAGTCGCATTTTTCAGATTATTGACAATCTGTTGATGGGACGATGCGTACCGTTTATCGGTCTGGCGCCTAAATGGGACATTGCGGACGGCGGGGGCTGATGTGCCGTGGTTCTGGTCTGTTCGGCTGGTCAAAAGCAGGACTTCTGTCACAATGAATAGACAACTAGCAATCTATGGTGGCATTCCTATCGGATCAGCCGTGACTGCGGATCGGGAGTCACACCAGGACACGGCCGGGAGTATCGATCGGGGAGAAGACCCATGTTTTCGTACCTACATCGTCTCAGGACCATCAGCGTGCTCGGCGCGGCGACCCTCGTCGGCGGGCTGCTTGGCGGCGGTGGTTACGCATACGCGCAGAGCAGTTTCACCGGCAACCCCTGGGTGTTCCGGGCGACCAACCAGAGTGCCGAGGGGCTTCGTATCCAGTCGACGGGCGGGCCCAACGGCCAGCTGTTCATCGTCTACGACCATCTGAACCAACCCATCTTCGCCGTCAACAAGGCCGGCGGCGCCGGTGTGTTCGGGGACAACTTCAACGTCCACCAGGGCAACGACATCCTGCATCCTTGGGTGCGGATCAGCGTCACCGATCCGCAGCCCGCCGACTGCGTGACCACGGGCCAGCTCGTCCTCGGGGGCTCGACCGGTTCGGGTGGCCGCGTCTGGCGGTGCGTCGTCGGGCAGGGGTGGACGCCCGTCCTCTGACGGGACGTGGCCCGTGGCGGGATGCGGCCCGCTCGGACGATCGTGACGTCACGCGACGTCATGATCCGGTGTCGCATTGCTTTTCAAGTAGCGCACGCCCTTTTGCCATGGCATCACATCAAGGTGCCGCTAAGCCTCACTGCCTATGGACGCCGGGGCGACAGCGCCGCACAGGCGACACTGAGCCGGCAGCCGGCCGGCGAATTTGGGGGACCTGAGCACGGTCTGCGGTCCCTGGACCGTGCCTTGCTCCCCATAACTCGGCCGCCGCGATCCTCGCCCGCGTTCCCACCATGACCGCCGCCCTGGACGCCGCGAGCGCCCCGGCCGGCGCATCCGGCCCGAGCATCCCGTTGACGCCCGTCTCGGCCTGGCAACCCGGCGACCCGCTCTTCGCCGCCGGTTCCGATGGCACCCCCGACAACCCCGGGCACGTCGGCATCTACCTCGGCGGCAACCAGGTGCTGCACGCCCCCACACCGGCGACGTCGTCAGCATCGTTTCGCTCGACCGGTACGAGAAGGTTACCGGCGCCACCAGACCTTCTGCGCTGACCCGCTGACCCGCTGACCAATGATCAGGTGATTCGCCGACCATGTCGGACCCATCCGCTGCGGGGGAGGGCCGGGTGGGGAATGACGTGACGGCGTCAGAGGCCCTTGGTGATGATCGTGACGGCCGCCTTGGCGTCGTTTGGCCGGGCCGCCTCCCAACCCGCGCGTGCCGCTCCGGTGCGGCCTGATCCGGCACGGTCCGATCTCGACCGCCTCGATAGGACCGGGAAGGGGGACATCCCAAAGGCGGACGACAGCAGGGCCGATGCGGAGGCGGATGCGGCCGGGGGGCGGATCGGTGGGGAGCACCGGGCCGCCGGGGCGGAGCGGGTCACGGCGGTGGGTTCGGCGGGTTCGGTCGGTGACGACCCGTCGGCGGACGACGGCCCCTCGGGCAGCGAGGAGTTCCCGGCGTCCGGGGATGCCGCGCCGTCGGCTTCGGGGACGGAGGTGGACCGCCGACCCATCACCGGCGCCGGCAGAACCGGCACGGGCAGGTCGAACCACAGGTACTTCCCTGACTCGACCGCCACCGTCCCCCAGCTGCCCGCCAACGTGTCGAGAACCAGCAGGCCGCGACCGCCCTCGGCGTCCGGCGCGGCCTCACGCCGCTGCGGCAGGACCGTCGAGGTGTCCGACACGGACGCGTGGATCAGACCGGGCCGTATCTCGATGAGCAGCCACAGCGGCGGCTGCCCGTACTTGACCGCGTTCGTCACGAGCTCACTGACGAGCAGCTCGGCGGTGCCGCGCACGTCCTCGGGAAGGTCCGCCAGCCGGATGCCCTCACGGAGCACCCTGCGGGCCTGCGGGACGGCAGAGGGCAGATAGGGGAGCTCGGCGAGTATGTGGGTTGCGGGTGGGCAACTGGACGTTGCCTGCCGTACCACATCCATCGGGACCGAAAACGCGCTCATCGACCACCAAGCCTGTGCGAGGATATCGAGGTGGCTCTACCCACTGGGTGGGGATTGAAGCCTCTGTTTCCGGATCGCACCTCTTGAGGCCATGCCGATACGGCATCCGGCACGGCGCCCGGTGGTGTCTCCTCTCCGTGGGCCCTTCCGTGGGCCCTTCGTGCCCGTGGGGCCCGGGCCTTCGTGCCCGTGGGGTCCGGGGCCCACGGTACGCCCGCGGGCGTACCGGAGGTGCCCTCGGAGGTAGCCCGGAGCGCCCATCATGCCGGTCAGCCGGGCACGCGCGCCACGAGGATCGCGACGTCGTCGCGCAGGTTGCCGCCGGCGAACCGCTCGGCGGCGGCCAGGACGCGATCCGCGATCCCCTGCGCTGACAGTCCCGCGCACCCCCCGATCGCGTCGAGGAGCCGGTCCTCGCCGAGCAGCTTCCCGCCATTGCGGGCCTCGATCACCCCGTCGGTGTAGAAGACCAGTGACTCGCCCGGGCGCAGGACGATCTCGAACCCCGGAAACGAGACCTCGTCGTCGTCGAGGACGCCGAGCAGGGTTCCCGGGCGACCGACGAGCGAGGCGTGCCCGTCAGCGTGCAGCACCACCGGCTGGGGATGGCCGGCGAGGAACAGCCGCAGTCGGATCCCGGTGCCGGTGCCGGTGCCGGTGCCGGTGCTGGTGCTGGTGCTGGTGCTGGTGTCGGCGGACTCGCTCCCCGCGGGTCCGCCGGCCGGCGCCATGATCGCGGCGGCGGCCAGGGTGCAGAACCGGCTCTGCCCGTTCGGATGAGACGACGTGGCGTCGCGCAGGGTCCGGTTCAACTCGAGCAGCACCTCGCCGAGCTCCGTACCCCGGCCCGTCAGCAGCCGCAGGACGGCGCGGGCCACCCCGGTCACGGTGGCGGCCTCTGCACCCTTGCCACAGACGTCGCCGATGGCGATCGTCCAGCCGAGCGGACCCGACAGCAGGTCGAAGAAGTCGCCGCCGACGTCGAGACCCGCCGACTGCGCGGCGCCATAGGCGGAACCGAGATCCAGTCCCTCGATCATCGGCAGCTCCGGTGGGCGCAGACCCGCCTGGAGCGTGCCGGCCAGTTCCACCTGCCGGCTGTAGAGCCGGGCGTTGTCGACTGCGAAGGCGGCCCGGCGCGCGAGGTCGGCGAGTAGATCGATCTCGTCCGCGGCGAAGGCGTTGCCCTCGGGGCGGCCGAGCGCGAGCACCCCGAGTACCTGCCGCCGGGCCCGCAGTACCATCACGAGCGCCGGTCCGCCGAGCGCGGTCAGCGAACGCACCCGGTCTCCGCTCGCGGAGCGCACCGCCGCCATCAACAGGCCGTCCGGGTCGACCGCGGCAGCGGTGAGGGCGCCCGCCGCATTCTCCTCCGCGTGCGCCGCCGCCCACAGGGCGGGATCGGCGTTCTCCCGGTGCAGGTACACCGCGCACCACTGGGCCAACCGTGGGACCGGCAACCGCGCGAGCAGCGCCAGCGAGCGGCTCAGGTCCAGGCTGCCCGCCAGCAGATCGGACGCCTCGGCGAGGAAGGACAGCATCCCGATGCGGCGTTCCTCGGCGCGTCGCATGTCGCCGCCGCCGAGGGCCAGGGCCATCCATCGGGTCGTCAGGCGGATGCGTTCCACGTCCAGCCCGGCCGCCGCGGCGGCATCCGTCCAGCGGACCTCGCCAGAGACCTCCGCTCCGCCCGAACCGCCGGTGCCGCCCGAACCACTCGGGCGGCCGCCGGCCGCCGGCCAGAGCAGCAGTTCGCCGAGGCTCTCCTGCGTCGGATCCAGCGGGAACGAGAGCGCCTCGGTGACCGAGCTGACGGCCCCAAGCGTGGCCACGGTCTCCAACCGGCCGCCGTCGCGCCCGGGACGCCGCACCAGCCCAGCGGTTACCGCGAGCGCGTCCACCAGTTGCGCGAGCAGTTCGCTGACCTCGCCCTCGGCGGTGAGAGCACGGGCGGTGTCCCGGGCTATCAGTCGGACCGGACGCGCCGGTACCACGGGGGCCGGGGCCGCGCGGGGCGCGGGACTGGTCACAGCCACAGCGGGCGAGGACGAGGACGCGGACGACGAGGCACCGGCGGCCTCGTCGTCGCCCGCCGCCGGGGTGTGCGAGCCGTCGCCGACGGTTCCCAGGCGGAACCAGACGGTCTTGCCACCGCGGCCGTGCTCGGTCCCCCAGCTCGTCGCGAGCGCGTCAACGAGGGCGAGGCCGCGGCCGTCCTCGCGCAGCCCGTCGATGCCGAAGTCGGCGTCCCCGACCTTCTTTACCCGGGCCATGCCGATGCGGACCGGATGCCGGTCGGCGACCCCGACCCGCACGCCGTCACCGTCCGCGCGCACCTCCACGGTGGCCGAGGTGCCCGCGTGCACGACGACATTGGTGACCAGCTCGGTGACGAGCAGAAGCGCGGAGTCCAACAGGTCGTCGTCCAGCCGCCCGTGCAACGCCTCGAGCAGGAAGCGCCGGGCGGCCCGGGGGGAGTCGGGCGTCGGTGGCAACGCGATGGCGCGCGCCGGCATCGTCCCACCCCCTGCTGCGCCATACATGTGCTCAGTCTCTCCTGCGTTGTCCATCGTGAGGCGGATACTGGCGGCTGGTGTCACCTGTCCACCGACGCCGCCCCACGCTGGTGCCCGTGGGAGACCGCCCTTGACCCGGGTCCTCCGCCCGGCCCGGGATCCGGGACGATCGTGTCGACCGAGCTCAGGTAGGAGACCAATGAGCCCCGCATACGACCCGCAACCCTCGGCTCGTCATGATCTGGATGCACCCGGCGGTGACGCTACCGCGACCATCGTGCCCCATGCATCCCTTCCCGCGGACGACACTCGGGCGCCGATGGCCGCCGTCGACGAGCTGATCGCGGATCTCCTGCACGGGCTGACCCGCCTGTGCGAGGGCGACTTCTCGACCCGCCTCGCGGCGCGGGACGGCTACGCCGGTGACGTGGTGCGCAAGTTCGACGAGCTGGCCGCCATCCAGGAGCGCCACGCGCGTGAGTTGGCCCGGGTCAGCAAGGTGATCCGCCGTGACGGCCGGCTCACCCTGCGAATGGAGGACATGGGCAGCCCCGGCGGCTGGTCCGACATGACGCAGGCGGTGAATTCCCTCATCGACGACCTGGCCCGGCCGACCCACGAGGTGGCGCGGGTCATAGCGGCGGTGGCCGAGGGGGACCTGTCCCAGCACATGGCGTTGGAGATCGCCGGCCAGCCGGTGCGTGGGGAGTTCCTGCGGATCGGCACCACGGTGAACACGATGGTGGACCAGTTGTCGTCGTTCGCGGACGAGGTGACCCGGGTCGCCCGTGAGGTGGGCACGGAGGGCAACCTGGGCGGCCAGGCGCATGTGCGCGGGGTGTCGGGGGTGTGGCGGGACCTGACGGAGTCGGTGAATTCGATGGCGGGCAACCCGACCAGCCAGGTCCGCAACATCGCGCTGGTGACCACGGCGGTGGCCCGCGGCGACCTGAGCCAGAAGATTACCGTGACCGCGCAGGGTGAGATCGCTGAGCTGAAGGACACCGTCAACACGATGGTCGACCAGCTCTCCTCGTTCGCCGCGGAGATCACCCGGGTGGGCCGGGAGGTCGGCGTCGAGGGTAAGCTCGGCGGTCAGGCCACCGTAGCCGGAGTCGCCGGAACGTGGAAGGACCTCACCGACAACGTCAACCAGTTGGCGTCCACGCTGACCATCCAGCTGCGGGCGATCGGCGACGTCTCCACCGCGGTGACCCGCGGTGACCTGACCCGGTCCATCTCGGTGGAGGCCGAGGGCGAGGTCGCCGAGCTCAAGGACAACATCAACCAGATGATCGCGCGACTGCGCGAGACCACCGAGGTCAACGCCCAGCAGGACTGGCTGAAGTCCAACCTGGCCCGGATCGGCAGCAAGATGCAGGGCCAGCGCGATCTCTACGCAGTCTGCCAGATGATCATCAGCGAGATGGCGCCCGCGGTCAACGCCCAGCAGGGCACGGTCTACCTGCTCGACTTCATCGAGGGTGACAAGCTGCGCTACGTCGCCGGCTACGGCTCGGTGCCCCGGCGCCGCTCGGACGGCACCTTCCTGTTCGGCGAAGGACTCATCGGGCAGGCGGCCCTGGAGCGCGACCGTATCCGGGTCGAGCACGTACCCGCCGGCTACCTTAACATCCGTAGCGGACTCGGCGAGGCGCCGCCGTGCGACCTGGTCGTCGTGCCGGTCGTGTTCGAGAACCAGGTGCTCGGCGTCATCGAGCTGGCCTCGTTCTCGCCGTTCTCCGAGCTGCACCTCACCCTGGTCGACCAGCTCGTCGACACCATCGGGGTGGTGCTGAACACGATCATGGCGAACGCTCGGACGGAGGAGCTGCTGGCCCAGTCCCAGCGGCTCACCCAGGAGCTGCGTTCGCAGTCGGTCGAGCTGCAGCGGACGAACAACGAGCTCGAGGAGAAGGCGGCGCTGCTCGAGGAGAAGAACCACGAGATCGAGCTGGCCCGCATCGGGTTGGAGGAGAAGGCCGAGCAGCTGGCGCTGTCGTCGCAGTACAAGTCGGAGTTCCTGGCGAACATGAGCCACGAGCTGCGCACGCCGCTCAACAGTCTGCTCATCCTCGCCAAGCTGCTGGCCGACAACCCGGACCGTAACCTCTCCCGCAAGCAGATCGACTTCGCCGAGACGATCCACTCCGCCGGTTCCGAGCTGCTCGAGTTGATCAACGATATCCTGGACCTGTCGAAGGTCGACGCCGGGAAGATGAACGTCGATGCGACCACCGTGCGCACAGCGGCGCTCTGCGACGCGGTCGCCGGGGTCTTCGGCCCCGTGGCGGAGGAGAAGGGCCTGTCATTCCAGGTCAACCTCGCTCCCGACGTGCCAGCCGAGTTCGTCACCGACGAGCAGCGCCTCCAGCAGGTGCTGAAGAACCTCCTGTCGAACGCGGTGAAGTTCACCGACACCGGCACCGTCCGGCTCGACGTCACCGTCGCCCGGTCGGATCTGCCCTTCCTCTCGCCGAGCCTGTGTTCCGCGGGCACGGTGTTGTCGTTCGCGGTCACCGACACCGGAATCGGGGTCGCCGCCGAGAAGCTTCGGATGATCTTCGAGGCGTTCCAGCAGGCGGATGGCACGACGTCGCGTCGCTACGGCGGCACCGGGCTCGGCCTGTCGATCAGCAAGGAGATCGCCCGCCTGCTGGGCGGCGCCATCGCGGTCTCCAGCGTGGTCGGCCGTGGGAGCACCTTCACCCTCTACCTGCCGTCGGCCCCGCCGGCGCAGATGCCGTCCTTCGGGGTCACGCCGGGCGAGCCGGACAACGTTCTCATGATCGTCGATCCGTCGGGCCAGTACCTCGGGCGGCGGTCGGGTGAGAGGGTGGACGCGGGAGCGGGTGGCGGACCCGCGTCCGCCGGCCGCGATGCCGGGCCCGCGAACGGATGGCAGAGCCCCGACGCGGACCGGTTCGGCACGACGGCACTCGTACCTTCGTCCCCGACCCCGTCCCCGTCCCCGCCGACCTCGTCCCCGACCCCGTCCCCGCCGACCTCGTCCCCGACCCGTTCCGGGTCCGGCGCGGGGGGAACCGCCGGGCACGGGGGCACGGGTGGAATCGGCAGCGCCCACTGGTCCGCCGCGGCCGGCGGGCCGGCGGATGGCTCGGCGGCCTTCACCTCGGGCTGGCGGCCGAGCGAGCCCGTCACGGTGGGGACTCCGTTCCTCACCGAGTCCACCGAGTCCGCCAGCCGCCCGCTGACCGAGGGATCGGAAGGATCCGATCCCCTGGTCGGTGCCACGGTGCTGGTCGTCGACGACGACGTCCGCAACGTCTTCGCGCTCACCAGTGCGCTGGAGATGTACGGCATGCGGGTCCTCTACGCCGACAACGGTCATGATGCGATCCGTATGCTGCAGCAGGACACCCCGCCCGTGCACCTCGTGCTGATGGATGTGATGTTGCCGGGCATGGGCGGCAATGAAACGACCTCGATGATCCGTGACATGCTGGCGTTCGCGGATCTGCCGATCTTGGTGCTGACTGCCAAGGCCATGCCGGGAGACCGGGAGAAGAGCATCACCGCCGGGGCCACCGACTACATCACCAAGCCCGTGGATCTGGACCATCTCCTCGGGGTGATGCGGTCGTATCTGTATTGATCAGATCGCGTATGGTGCGCATCGGGTGGCTATCGGTGGGGCGGTGAGATGCCGTCGGGAGCGATCAGTGATCGTGGAGGGGTGGCGACGCCCACCACGGGTCGGTAGGGCGATCGCGAAGGAGGAGGCAGGCGGGTGACCGAGCGGACCAGCGGTTCCGTCGACGGCGAAGGTGGGCCGAGCACGGAACGGCCCCGCAGCAAGATCCTGCTGGTCGACGATCGAGCGGACAACCTGATGGCCTTGGAGGCGATTCTCGCCTCGCTGGATCAGGATCTCGTCACGGCGTCGTCGGGTGATGGACGGTTTCGAGACAGCGCACCGGATCAAGCAGCGGGGGCGTACCCGAGACACTCCGATCATCTTTCTGACGGCGATCGACCGCGAGCCGCACCACGCGTTCCGCGGCTACGCTGTCGGCGCGGTCGACTACATCGCGAAGCCTTTCGACCCCTGGTTGCTCCGGGCCAAGGTCAGCGTCTTCGTCGAGCTGTTCGAGAAGAACGAGCGGCTGGCCGAGCTGGTCCACCAGCGTGTTCGCGACTTTGATTTGATGACGGAGATCGCGGAGCGGCTGATCGCGTTGGACGTCCTGTTGGAGGGCAGCGGCCGCAGCTCCGCCGAGGAGACCCTCGCGGCGGCCGGGGCCGAGGTCCGCGGACTCGTCGCTCGGTTGCAGCCCTTCGCTCGGCCGACGAACGCCTGATCGTCCACGGCGCCGGCCGGCGCCCGCCGGCGGGCGCCGGCCTCCCGCCAGCATTATGCGGGATGGCGTGGGTGCGGCTGCTCGACCACTACAAGGGGGCGCCCGGCCCATGGCCCGCGCCGATAACATGAATTTGTCGACCAGATCCGCCGCCGTGCCGGCACGGCCGGTTTGTGTAGTCGTAGGAGGTTTCGTCATATGGCGATATCCCGGCGCAACCTCCCTGGGCTCACTGGGACTGATCTCCAGACTATCGGTCCGTATACAGTTGAACGGAAGCTGGTCGACGCCAGGACAGGACCGGTGTTTCTTGCACGTAACGGCGAGGCGCGTCCGGTCCTCGTCAAGACGATCACCGCGCCCTTCGGGCGGGACACAGAGTTCCGTCGGCGCCTGCGCGTCGACCTCGACAACATCCGCCGGTTGGCGCCGTCCTGCCTCGCCGCCATCCTCGACCTCGACACGGGCGCTCGCCCCCCCTACGTCGTCGCGGAGTTCATCGACGCCCCGACTCTCGCCGCAACCGTCGCCGACGGCGGAGCGTTGTCCGGACCGGACACCCACCGGCTCGCCGTCGGGCTGGCGACGGCTCTGGCCGCACTGCACGAATCGGAAATTTTCCTCGGCGATCTGAAGCCTATCAATGTGGTTCTTTCCGAGCGGAGGCTGCGGCTGATTGACTTCGGGCTCTTCCGAGCGATGAATGCGGTAAGCATGAATAATCCGGGCGGACCGCCGTCCGGTATCGGCACACTTGCGTTCATAACGCCCGAACAGGTTCTCGGACAGACCGCCACCGTCGCATCGGATGTCTTTACCTGGGGCAGCGTGCTGTTATTCGCCGTGACCGGCCGGCCGCCATTCGGTGCCGGAACGCCCCGGGTCCTGCTGCAGCGGGCCGTCTACGCGGAACCCGACCTGTCCGTGTTCAGTCCGGAGCTGCGCGAGCTGGTCGCGGCGGCGATGCGCAAGGACCCGAAGCGCCGGCCGGCCGCGGCCGAACTGCTCGAACAGCTGGTGGCCCATCCGACACGAAGCAGCGAGGCGGAGCCTGCGGTCGAGCCCACCCGGCGTCTCGCCCTGCCTGCGGGTGTCATCGAGACGCCGGTCCCGGTGCAGACGAGGCGGGCGGCCGAGTCCGAGTCGAAACCGGAGGTCGTAGGCACGAGCGACCTCGCTGCCCGTGCCATCGGTGCCATACACGGCCTCGAGATCGTGCTCGAGGCCGCGACTGAGACCGAGGCCGTGCTCGAGACCAGGGCGGTACGTGGGGCCGGGCCGGCCGCGGAGATCACGGCCGTCCCGCCGGCCGCCGCGGTCGCTCTCAGCGCCGTCCGTACCGGAGCAGAGCCGCGGATGCGTCCGTCGTCTCCCGGTCCGTCGGCCTCCGTGGCCGGTGCGCCTGCCCCACAGCCCACCGCGGCCGCGAGCGCGCGCGCAAGCCACGTCCAGGAGAAAACCGGGAACGTCTCCGCCTTATCGTCATCATCGTCACCGGGGGATCACCTGGACCGCGGGTGGCTCCGACGCGTGCTCTCGATTGGCGTGGCGGCCTCGGTGCTCGTCCTCCCGACCGTTGTGATCGTCGATACGCTGCGGGAGCGCAGCGCGGCGGCCACGTCGCGCGAGGCGGCCCGTGGCGCGATGCGCCTTCTCGACCGGGAACCGGATCTCGCCGGTCAACTCGCCGTCTCGGCCTACCGCACGGCTCCGACCTCGGCCGCGGCGGAGGCGCTGGTCAATGCGAGCGTCCGGCAGATCGGGCCGGCGACGGGAGCGATCCGCGATCTGCTGATCACCCCGGATGGTCGATATCTAATTATCATCGGTGACTTCGGCGGGTCGGTGTGGAGCATCATCGGTCCTGGCCGGGTGCGTCACGTTACCGACCTGCCCGCGGTGGCCGCAGCCACGGGAGATCGCAGCCCCCGCGGCCGGGATCGCCCCGGCGGCAATGGTGAAGGGCCTGCTCGCCGTCGCGCTGGTACCCGCATCCGGTCCAGCCATGGGGGTGCGGGCGTCCACGACCATGGTGACGGCGGGGACGGACCGGGTGATCCGGTTATGGCGGCTGGCCCAGCCCGGGCTCACGGACGACGGCGACCTTCAGTCGGCGATCAAAATCGGTCAGCGAGTGAGTCTGCTCGCCGAGCTGCGGGGACACACGGGTACGGTGGCGAGCGTCGCGGTGAGCGCGGATGGCCGG
>NZ_CDWRCM010000086.1:15509-15842 GCF_977927585.1 Frankia sp. CcWB2
CCCTGGCCTCGGCGGGTGCCGATCGCGTCGTCCGTCTCTGGGACATCAGCCACCCGCAGAATCCTCGCGCCCTCGCCGAACTGCCCCAGCCGGCGGAGGTCACCAGCCTCGCCTTCACGCCCGACGGCGACTCGCTCGCCGTCGGGGGGGCAGGCCATCTCTCCGTCTGGGATGTGACCGCTGCCGGGCAACCGCGCCGCCGGGCCCACCTGACCGCGGCCGCCACTGTCCGCAAGCTCCTCGCCAGCCCGGACGGCCGGTGGCTCGCTGTGGCGAGTACCTCCGACGGCGGCTCGTTGACGGAGATCTATGGGCTGGACAGCCCCCGGGGAC
>NZ_CDWRCM010000086.1:16172-17953 GCF_977927585.1 Frankia sp. CcWB2
TGCACCGCCTCACCGCCATCGCGAGCCGACCGGGCCAGGCCGGTTCGATCGCGCTCTCCGCCGACGGGCGGGTCCTCGCTGTCAGTACCCCGGCCGGTCAGGTGACCCTCTGGGACATGCGCTCACCGTCCCGGCCGGTGCAGCCGGCCACCCTGCCGGTCGGCACCGCGCCGACGGCGACGGTCTTCGGACCTCTGGGACATGAGGGCGTCCTCGTCGGCGTGGCCGGTGACGCCGTCCGTCTCTGGCAGCTCGACCTGCTCGCGGCCGAGGACGAGATCTGTGCCAGGGCCGAGGGCCGCATCAATCGGGAGCAGTGGCGGACCTACCTCGGTCACCGGCGCTACGACCCGCCCTGTGACTGACCCGGCCGGCTATCGCGAGAAGTGGCGTGCGGCGCCGTAACCGGGGCCCTGTTCCGGGCGGCCCGTCCGGGACGTCCATCGCCACTGGACCGAGATGCGTCCGGCGACGTGCTCCCGGACCCTGGGCACCGCGTGCAGCCAGTCGGCCTGGGCCCGACCTCCCAGCACGATCAGATCACCGCCGGCCGGGGAGAGGTCGCGAGCGCCGGATGCCTCCGGGTCGTCGAGGATCCGTCGGCCGGGCGGCAGGTGGCGGGACTTGATCAGGAACGGTCGCCGGGCACCGAGGGTGAGGATGGCGATCACCGTGTCGTCGAGCCAGCGCATCTCGCGGTCCCGGTGGAAGGCGACGCCGTCGGCTCCGTCCCGGTACAGCGACAGGCCAAAGCCGTCGAACTCCACGCCGTAGGTCCGCCGCAGGGTCCGGTAGGCGTCGAGCAGGGCGGGAAAGGCGACCGGCTGACCCCGCGGGATCCAGGCGCTCATCCGTGGTTCGGTGACGTGGCGTTCGTAACGCCACATGGTTCCCTGTCGCCAGGGGATCTCGGCATGCAGGGTCTCGTATAGCTGGTCGGCGCCGCGTAGCCATCCGCGCGTGACGTCGGCCCAGGACCGGTCGTCCAGCCAGATCCGTTGCACCGACGCGGTGCGGTCGACCGCACCGTCGGCGGGCACCGCGGTGCCGTCGGTCTCGCTCGTCACCCGGCCGACGCTACCCGGCCGACGCCATCCGGACGGCCCGGTCCGGGGCCGGCATCTGGCGTAACCTGCGAGATCCAGGAGGCATATTCCGTGACGGTGAACAGGCGAGGATGACCGGCGCAGCACCCGACCCCGGGACCTCGACGAACCTCGAGAGCGATGTCCGTCGTCTTACCGGAACCGCCTTCACCGGAACCGCCGTGGTCAGGACCGAACGAGCCGCGCGATCGCGGCCGACGCCTCCCGGATCTTCTCGTCGGCCACCGGACCGCCCTCGGCGGCGGCGTGCGTCACGCAGTGCGCCAGATGGTCCTCGAGGAGCCCGAGGGCGACCGACTGCAACGCCCGGGTCGCCGCCGAGACCTGGGTGAGGATGTCGATACAGTACTTGTCCTCGGCAATCATGCGCTGTAGCCCCCGGACCTGGCCTTCGATGCGGCGAAGCCGAGCGGTGTAATCGTCCTTGGTGTTGGTGTAGCCGTGCATCCATCGCGCCTTCCCGTCCGGGTACCCCCCTACGGTACCCGGGCCGGTGCCGGTCGTCGGATCGGGATTCGGTGAGATAGCGGCGCCAACCGCTGACTGGAATTCGAACCGATGCTCCTCCCGGCGGTGACAGGTCCCACGATCATCACCGTGGGTGAGAATTCTCCGCCCGTGCGGTATCAGTGGCGCGGGTCCTCCAGGACAGGTTCGGGTTGCCCGTCCACGTCC
>NZ_CDWRCM010000087.1:0-888 GCF_977927585.1 Frankia sp. CcWB2
GGATCATGCAATCCGAAAATCACCATCAGATCCACGGCCAGCCTCGGGACCTACTTCCCAAACAGGCCCTAGGTGGCTGTTCGGGCTGGGGCGTTCGGGTGGTGGTTTCGCGGTGGACCATGGCCCGATCGGCGTGGAACGCGACGCACGCCACGCCGCTGCCCTGGCAAACGGATGCGTCTTGGCCGGCTGGGACGTATGCTGATCTTGAAGTCCGGCGGGAACGTGCGGCGCGATCAAGGTGGCGGGTGGCCTTTCCATGCGGATGCATCGGCACGGCGGCGACGGAGCGTGCGGGGGATCAGGCCGGTGTCCCGCCTGATGGCCACCCGGGACGTGCGCACTCCGCATCCTCGGCGGCCGTCCGACCGGGTGCCCTCCGGGGTCCGCGTCTCCCGCGCTCCCGGTCGTCCGAGGGACACCCGCTGCGATGAGGCGATCATCGATGCCGCGCTGCACGAGCTCGCGACGGTCGGCTTCGCGAGCCTGTCGATGGAGGCGGTGGCGACCAGCGCCGGGGTCGGCAAGGCGACGGTCTATCGCCGATGGCCAACGAAGGATGCCCTGATCGGGGACGCGTTGGACACCCTGGCCGACAGTCTCGACGCGGTCGAGACCGGCTCCCTGCGCGACGACCTGGTGGCCTGGCTGAATGCGCTGCGCCGGCACAACCTCCAGTCGTTGTCCGGGCGGATCATGCCGAAGCTCGTCGCCGAGCGGAGCACGCACCCGGAGTTGTTCGCCACCTACTCGCAGAAGGTGATCGAGCCGTCGCGGGAGAAGGCGGCCGCCATGCTCCGGCGCGGCATCGAATCGGGGGAACTCGCCGCGGACGTCGACGTCGACCTCGTCGTCGACATGCTGGTCGGTCCGGTCGCCTATCGGCAG
>NZ_CDWRCM010000087.1:1031-3718 GCF_977927585.1 Frankia sp. CcWB2
TACATGAGTGGTGACTGCGAGGTGAGCGGAACGCGGATCGCGAAGATCGTCGACACCATCCTCGGTGGCATCCGCTGCCGGGAGGGTGCGCGGCCGACGGCGGAGCCGCCCGCGCCGCACCCGTCACACTGAGCCGCACCCGTCACACTGAGCCGCACCCGTCACACTGAGCCGCACCCGTCACACTGAGTACCTCGCTCGCCGTACCCCGCTCGCCGGGGGCACCATGCGTCCGCGAGTAGCATCGCGAACGGGCCAGGAAGGCCCGCCGTGGGGCCGCCTGCCGGCCGGCGACGCACCGGCGGTGCGATCCCCGCACCCGTGTTCCCAGCGCAACAGGAGAGATTCGGTGTCCGACGTCCGCCTTACCGTTCAGCACGCCCAGCGCAGCGATCCGCGGGTGGTGCCGACCGGGACGACGGCCGCCGAGCTGTTCGCCGACGACCGGAACGTGATCGCGGCTCTGGTTGACGGCCAGCAACATGATCTCGCTCATGTTCTCGCCGACGGGGCCGTCGTCGAGCCGATCATGATTGACTCGCCGGCCGGGCGGGCGATCGTCCGGCATTCCGCCGCGCACGTCGTCGCCCAGGCGGTCCAGGAACTCTTCCCGAAGGCGCGCCTGGGCATCGGGCCGCCCATCGACAACGGTTTCTACTACGACTTCGACGTCGAGTCCCCGTTCACCCCGGACGACCTCAGGGCCATCGAGAAGAAGGCGCAGGCGATCATCAAGGCCGGCCAGCGATTCTCCCGGCGGGTCGTCACCGAGCCCGAGGCCCGCGCGGAGCTCGCCGACGAGCCGTACAAGATTGAGTTGATCGGGCTGAAGTCGAGTGACGCGGCGGCCGACGACGCCGAGGCGAGTGTCGAGGTCGGGGCGGGCGAGCTGACCATCTACGACAACCTCGACGCGAAGACCGGCGAGCTGTGCTGGAAGGACCTCTGCCGCGGGCCGCATGTGCCCACCACCCGGGCCATCCCGGCCTTCGCGATCCTGCGCTCCGCCGCGGCCTACTGGCGGGGGAGCGAGAAGAACCCGCAGCTGCAGCGCATCTACGGCACTGCGTGGGAGTCGCGCGACGCGCTCAAGGCCTACCAGACCAGGCTGGCCGAGGCCGAGAAACGCGATCACCGCAAGCTCGGCGCGGAGCTTGACCTGTTCTCGTTCCCGACCGAGATCGGCCCGGGGCTGGCGGTCTTCCACCCCAGGGGCGGCGCGATCCGCACCGCGATGGAGGACTACTCGCGGCGCCGGCACATCGAGGCCGGGTACTCGTTCGTCAACACCCCGCACATCACCAAGTCGGAGCTCTACCAGATCTCCGGGCACCTGGACTGGTTCGCCGAGGGCATGTACCCGCCCATGCAGCTCGACGGCGGCACCGACTACTACCTCAAGCCGATGAACTGCCCGATGCATATCCTGATCTTCCGGTCGCGGGGCCGGTCGTACCGGGAGCTGCCGCTGCGGCTGTTCGAGTTCGGCACGGTCTACCGTTACGAGAAGTCCGGAGTGGTCCATGGCCTGACCCGGGTGCGCGGGCTCACCCAGGACGACGCGCACCTGTTCTGCGCCCGCGAGCAGCTACCCGCCGAGCTCGACAGCGTGCTGACGTTCGTGCTCGGGTTGCTGCGCGACTTCGGGCTGACCGACTTCTACCTGGAGCTGTCGACCCGGCCGGAGGGCAAGGCCGTCGGCACCGACGAGGAGTGGGCGCAGGCCACCGAACTGCTGCGGGAGGCCGCGCAGAAGCAGGACCTGGAACTGGTGATGGACCCGGGCGGCGGTGCCTTCTACGGGCCGAAGATCTCCGTGCAGGCCCGCGACGCCATCGGCCGGACCTGGCAGCTGTCCACCATCCAGGTGGACTTCCAGCTGCCGCGGCGCTTCGACCTGGAGTACCAGGCTGCGGACGGGACCCGGCAGCGTCCGTTCATGATCCATCGGGCGTTGTTCGGCACCATCGAGCGGTTCTTCGCCATCCTGTTGGAGCACTACGCCGGGGCGCTGCCGCCGTGGCTCGCGCCGGTGCAGGTGGTCGGCATCCCGATCACCGACGAGCACGTGCCGTACCTGGGCGAGGTCGCCCGGCGGCTCGCCGCGCACGGCCTCCGGGTGGAGGTCGACTCCTCCGACGACCGGATGCAGAAGAAGATCCGTACGGCGCAGAAGCAAAAGGTGCCGTTCATGCTGCTGGCCGGAGATTCCGATGTCGCTCAGGGTGCGGTGTCGTTCCGTTTCCGGGACGGGGCGCAGCGCAACGGCGTGCCGGTGGACGAGGCCGTCGCGGAGATCCTCGACGCGGTGGAGCGTCGCCGCCAGGTCTGAGCCGCGCGGCTGGCCCCGGGCCCCGTTCAGAAGACAGAAGACTCGTGCTGTCCCGGTGGGCCAACTTCTCGGTAGCGGGCCGGAGCCGATGGTTTCGGCCCGCTACCGTCTGGCTACACTTTTGGGGGATGTCGGGGTTTTGCTGGGGCCGGGAGGAGGCAAGCTGAAACCAGCGTGGCGCGAACAGGTCGAGTACTGGGCCGCGGTGGCTTCCGAGCGTGGCGCCGATGCCGCCGTGTTACACGCACAGTCGCGCCAGCTGGCTGCGCTGTACTTCGTGGGTTATGTCGTCGAGGCGTACGCGAAGGCGCTTGCCACGGCTCATGGTAAAATCGTCAGACGAACCCACGTCCTC
>NZ_CDWRCM010000087.1:3942-6337 GCF_977927585.1 Frankia sp. CcWB2
GTACCGCTACTCGACGACTGCGGAATCCGGCGAGGAGATCTTCCGATGGATCTTTGTGCTTACGTCGATGCGCGCTCGGTCGAGATGCGATACGAACTGGTTCTTCGGCCCGGTATCGACTATGTCACGGAGCTTGCGCGGGCCCGGCGGCTCGCCGCGTACCTCGGGCGCCGGCTCAACCGATTACTCTGATCGTATCTGAGGTACCTGTCTTGGGCCGGCCACTTCGACGTGGCAGCGGGAAGAGCGAGGTCAAGGAGGTGACGGCATGCCGAGTATGCATCAGGAGACAGCGGACCGTGTGCGGGTGGCTGTTCTGGCACGCATCCGCACGCGCGACGAACAGGCAGTGGTGACGGTAAAGCCGGATCCATTCCGGGGCTATCGGATCCGCGTCGTCACGCAGATCTTCAGCGGGCGCTCCCAGCCTGAACGGCGTGAAATCGCACTCGCGGCCGTCCTGCCTGACGCGGACATAGCGTTCATGAGCCTGCTCACCCCCGACGAGGCAGCAGCATCTGCATCCGAGGAAGATCTTCTATCTACGTCACCGGAACTCCCGCTGTGGCCCGACTCGTTGGCGCGCGGTCAGCGCGAGCCGATCGAGGTCCGGCTTCCCTCACGATCGGACGACTTCCTTTCCGAGCCGGTCATCGCCACCTTCTACTCCCTCAGAGGGGACGTAATGAAGTAACAAATACGTGATCGAGAGCATCATCGCAGGTCACAGGCCTGTGGAGGGTTCGAAACGCGCAAGTTATTTCATTTCGACTCCAGAGGGGGTGTCGGAAGATCGACATCGCTCGCCTACACTGCTCTGTTGCTAGCCCGTGAACACCGAATGCTCTGCCTCGATATGGATCTTGAGGCGCCTGGTCTTGCCGCACTCTTCGACGTGGAGCGCGAAGTCATGCCAGGAAAGGGTGTTGTTCCGCTTCTACTGGAGGCGGACATAGCCGGCGAAATGCCTGATGTCACCGCCCATCTGCTGCGTGCTCATCCCGAACGGGAACTCTATCTTCTGCCCGCCGGATATCCGGATGCCAATTATGCGCGCCAGCTCGCTCAGCTCGACCCAGCGGCATGGTACCGTGAGGAAAATAATCCACTCCGCGCGCTCATCGGCGCCGTCCGTGACCTCCATATCTCGCCGCAGATTGTTCTCATAGATTCAAGGACCGGGATCAGTCCGCTGTCGGCACCTCTTCTCTTCGATCTGGTCGACATAGCTGTCGTAACATTCTTCCCGCATCTGCAGGCACGGGTGGGAACGCGGGCGCTGACGCGGGCGCTTCTGGCGGCCAGATCCGAGCGGGCCTACACTCCTGAGCCCCGTTTTCTGGTGAGCCCGGTTCCGGGCGCGGGCGCTCCGGAGACTCGTCGGCGATACGAGGACCGGGCGGCAGGCTGGATCTTGGAATGGCTCTCGCCGGCGGTGGTCGAAGGCGGGGATCCAGCGTTCCCGGAGGTTGACGAGCTTGTCCACGTCCTCGGTTACAGCGAGGACATCGCGGGATCTGATTCCGTAGTTCCCGAGACCGGCATCGATGCTTATTCGCCCGTCGGGGAGTGGATCGCAGGGTTCGTTCCGCAGTCGGCGGCAGCCGAGCGGGACGGCGCAGCCGCCATGGCCATCCCGCCGCCCGGTTCAAAAGCCGGTGCCCTGGCTGAGATCCACTTCTCGACGGGCACCGCGGAGGCTCAGTCCGACGACGAGTTCCAGGAGACCTTCCTACGCACAGAAGTTGTCGGCCGGGCCGCCCGGGACGACGTGCCCCTGATACTTGGCCGGAAGGGCACGGGGAAGACCACCCTGTTCCGCAGCCTCGCCGCGGACGGGAACATCGTGGTGACCAGCCCTCCGCGGCTGCCGATGAGAAGACCCTGGATGCCGTCCAGCGGGACATACCGAGCCATCGGCGAGGTCTTGGCGGACCGGGGAGACGACTGGCGCACGGCGTGGATGTTGCTTATCGGGGTCGTGATCCAGCTGACCAGTGGGCGCCCTCGTCGGCCGGTGCCCGCGTTCGGTGGACTCACCTGTGACTCCAAGGACGAGTCGCAGTACAACGAACTTAACCTCGTCCAAGATGTACGCAAAATGCTTTCCATCGAAGACGCTGGACTCGTCGGCTGGCAGTGGATTCGGGACCTCGACGCGGATGTTGCCCGGGGCACATTTCTTCTTTTCGACGGTCTTGACACTGGGTTCGGTCTCACTCCTGCCGACCTCACTCGACGGCGGGAAAGTGTGGGGGGACTGCTGTCCCTGTTGTCCGAGCGCGGTGACGAGCTGGTGAATCTTCGGATGAAGATCATGCTCAGGGAGGACATCTGGCGAACCGTTCAGCTACCGAACAAGTCACATTTCTTCGGTCGCGACGTGACGTTGTCC
>NZ_CDWRCM010000087.1:6620-8355 GCF_977927585.1 Frankia sp. CcWB2
CCAGACCGATTATCTCAAGGTGGTCGTCAAGCAGGCGCTCCGGGCGCCGGCCGTCGCTGATCTCGTTCGTGAGAGGGCGCCGGAACCCGGGCTGCAGCGCTTTTTGCCGGAGCTGGTCGAGAGGTGGCCGCAGCCGCAGGTGCTCAATGCGTGGCGCGTGCTGGTTGGTGAGCGGATCTCCGGCGGCAAGACCGCTTTCACGTACAACTGGGTATGGCGCCGACTTTGGAGTCGAAATGAAATAACTTGCGCGTTTCGAACCCTCCACAGGCCTGTGACCTGCGATGATGCTCTCGATCACGTATTTGTTACTTCATTACGTCCCCTTTCGGACAGCAATGGAAACCACTCGCCACGCTCGCTTGTCCGGCTTTTCCACCTCGCCGCTGACCGAGAGCGGCGACTGTCGCTGGCACCGCCCTACTACGAGCGCAGCCTGATACGTCCCCGGGCGCTCGTGGAGTCGCTGGATGACATCAGTGAACAGGAAATCGACTCCCTGCAGGACGAGTTTGCCGAGCTCGTTCCCTTGTTCGATGCCCTCCGGGGGATCGGACGTACGCCGTTTCCGGCGCGAGAGCTGGAGGTCGACTCGGACGTCGAGAACCTCGGGCTGGAGGTCGGCCTCCTCGGCATCGATCTTGGTACCCGCGATGGCACCGAGCGATACCGCGTCCCGGAGCTGTACCGAAAGGCACTCGGTATGGGGCGTAAGGGGACGTAATGAAGTAACAAATACGTGATCGAGAGCATCATCGCAGGTCACAGGCCTGTGGAGGGTTCGAAACGCGCAAGTTATTTCATTTCGACTCCTAAGGGCCAGGCATAAAACGAGCGCCGGCTGTAACGGCTCGACTCGAGCCGCGCGGCTGGCCCCGGCCCGCGCGGCTGGTCAGGCCGGCGGGTTCTCGCGCCAGCGGGCGGTGATCGGCAGTCGGCGGTCGCGGCCGAACGCCTTGGAGGTCACCTTCGGCCCGGGCGGGTTCTGTCGGCGCTTGTACTCGGCGAGGTCGACGAGCCGGATCACCTTGTCCACCACGGCCGGATCGTGCCCGGCCGCGATCAGCTCGGCCCGGCCCTGGTCGTGGCTGACGTAGTCGTCCAGGACGGGATCGAGGATGCCGTAGTCGGGCAGCCGGTCGGAGTCGAGCTGGCCCGGGGCAAGCTCGGCGGACGGCGCCTTGACGATGATCTCCTCGGGAATGGGCGGCACCTCGCCACGCTTCTCCGCGGCGGCGTTGCGCCAGCGCGCCAGCTCCCAGACGCGGGTCTTCGAGACGTCCTTGATGGGGGCGTAGCCGCCGGCGCTGTCTCCGTAGAGGGTGGAGAACCCCGTTGCCAGCTCGCTTTTGTTGCCGGTGGTGAGGATCAGGTGCCCATGCTGGTTCGACAACGCCATGAGCAGCGTTCCGCGCACCCGGGCCTGCAGGTTCTCGTCCGCGAGGCCGTGCAGCCCGCCGAGGGGGGCGGCGGCGGCGCGGAACGCGGCGGCGATCGGCTCGATGGGCACCACGGCGTGCCGCGTGCCCTGGCGGCGGGCGAGCTCGGCGGCGTCGGTCACAGAGTGCCCCGACGAGTAGCCCGAGGGCAGGGCGACGGTGTGGACGGCGCCGGCGCCGATCGCGTCGACCGCGATGGTCGCGACGAGCGCGGAGTCGATACCGCCGGACAGCCCGAGCGCCACCGAGGAGAAGCCGTTCTTACGGATGTAGTCGCGGGTGGCGGTGACCAGCGC
>NZ_CDWRCM010000087.1:8800-18613 GCF_977927585.1 Frankia sp. CcWB2
GGTGTACAGCTCCCCGGCGGGCTCGGGGCGGTCGGCGACGACCGGCGGCAGGGGGGTGAACGGTGCCAGCGGCTCGGCGGCCAGTATCGTGCGCGTCACCGTCATCGTCGTGCCATCCTCGGCGTCGATGGCCCCGGACACCGCCCGCGCCGGGCCGGGACCGGCCGCGGGCAGGTCCAGGTCGGTGATCAGCAGCGCCTCGCTGAAGACCGGGGCCCGCGCGACGAGCTCCCCCGCGGCGTCGACGACGAGGGAGTCCCCGTCGAAGACCAGCTCGTCCTGCCCGCCGACGAGGTTGACGTAGGCCAGGGCGGCCGCGGCCTCCCGGGCGCGCTCGGCGCACAGGGCGTCGCGCTGGAAGGACTTCCCCTGCTCGTAGGGGGAGCCGTTGATGCACAGGACGAGGCCGACCCCGGACCGGCGGGCCACGGTGATCGGCCCGCCCTGCTGCCACAGGTCCTCGCAGATCGTCACGCCCACGTCGATCCCGTGCAGCCGCAGCACCGGAAAGGCCGTGCCGGGCACGAAGTAGCGGAACTCGTCGAAGACGCCGTAGTTCGGCAGGTGATGCTTGGCGTAACGCGCGACGACCTCGCCGCCCCAGAGCACCGCGGCGGCGTTCTGCGGTTCACCGGCCGGGCGTCCCACACTCGGCGCGGGTTGCGCGGACGCATCGAGGTAGCCGACGACGACGGCGATCTCGCCACACCCCTCCTCGGCCAGCCGGCGGGCCAGGGCCACCAGCGCCCGCTGGCTCGCGGCGACGAAGGACCGGCGCAGGACGAGGTCCTCCGGCGGATAGCCGGTCAACGTGAGTTCACCGAAGGCGATCAGATGAGCGCCGTCGGCGACGGCCCGTTTCGTCCAGGTACTGACCAGGTCGGCGTTACCAGCGAGATCCCCGACGGTCGTGTCCACCTGGGCGAGGGCGATCCGCAGCTGGGCCATGGTTGCAGCGTAGGCGGTCGCGGCGTGGGCCGTTAGGTCCCGTGTCGGGAGGGTAGGTAACACGCCGTTGGCGGACTGGTTGCTACCAGGCAACATCACAGCGACGAACGGATGTAGTCGCTATGCTCGGGATAAGCACATCGGGTGGCCCGTATCGTCGAGTCCACATCCTCAGCGCGGAGGCACTATGGACAAACAGCAGGAGTTCGTTCTCCGGACTCTGGAGGAGCGGGACATCCGCTTCGTTCGGCTCTGGTTCACCGACGTACTTGGGTACCTGAAGTCGGTAGAGATCGCCCCCGCGGAGCTCGAGGGGGCGCTGGCGGAGGGTATCGGTTTCGACGGGTCCGCCATTGAGGGCTTTGCGCGGGTACACGAGGCCGACATGCTGGCCCGGCCCGACCCCTCCACCTTCCAGGTGCTTCCCTGGCGCGGTGAACATCCGCTCACTGCCCGGATGTTCTGCGACCTCGTGATGCCGGATGGCACGCCCGCCGCCGCCGACTCGCGCTGGGTGCTGCGGAGCGCGCTAGCCAGGGCGGCCGACGCGGGGTTCACGTTCTACACCCATCCGGAGATCGAGTTCTTCCTGCTCAGGGAGCCGCCGAAACGCGGTGGCCCGGTGCCCCCGCCGGTGGACGAATCAGGCTACTTCGACCTGACCCCCAATGACATCAGCCATGATTTCCGGCAACAGGCCATCAGCATGCTCGAACGGCTGGGCATCTCGGTGGAGTTCAGCCACCACGAGGTGGCCCCCGGCCAGCAGGAGATCGATCTCCGCTACGCCGACGCCCTCACCATCGCCGACAACATCATGACCTTCCGCCAGGTGGTCAAGGAGGTGGCGTTGCGGCAAGGTATTTACGCCACCTTCATGCCTAAGCCGTTCGGTAACCAGGCCGGGTCGGGGATGCACACCCATCTGAGCCTTTTCGAGGGTGACCGCAACGCCTTTCACGACCCGACCGATGACTATCAGCTGTCCAAGGTGGCGAAGGCCTTCATCGCCGGGCTCCTCGCGCACGCCGCCGAAATCACCGCGGTGACCAACCAGTGGGTGAACTCCTACAAGCGGCTCATCGGCGACCAGCGGGTCGGCGAGGTGCTGGAGGCGCCGGCCTATGTGTGCTGGGGCCACAACAACCGTTCGGCGCTCGTGCGGGTTCCGCTCTACAAGCTCCACAAATCCAACGCCACCCGGGTGGAGTTCCGGCTGCCGGACAGCGCGTGCAACCCGTATCTCACCTTCGCCTTGGTGCTGGCAGCCGGCCTGCGGGGTGTCCAGGGCGGTTACGAGCTGCCACCGGCTTCGGCGGACGACGTCTGGACGCTCACCGACACGCAGCGTCGTGAGCGCGGGATCACCGCTCTGCCCGGCTCGCTCGCCGAGGCGGTCAAGGTGATGGAGCGTTCCGCGCTTGTGCGGGAGACCCTCGGCGACGAGTTGTTCGACTTCTTCCTGCGGAACAAGCGGGCCGAGTGGCTGGAATACCGTCGGCAGGTGACCCCGTTCGAGATCGACCGGTACCTGCCGGTGCTATGACCGGGCGGACCGGCACCCGGCCCCCCACAGCCGGGGCGGGGCCGGTCGGGCCGGGACCGGTCGCGGCCCATCCGCGGGGGAGCTCGGTCGCCGCGCAGCTCGCGCGACTCGGCTTCACCGACGTCGACCGGGTCGAGACGACAATGCGCCGCCTCGGCCTGCTCAGCCCGGCCGTCCAGTCGCCCACCGCCGGCAGGGATGTCCTGCCCGGTCCCGCCACCGTGGGAATCGTGCGCGAGGAACGGCTCGAGGCCAACGTCGTGGTCGGCTCGCTGGCGGCTGCGGCCGATCCGGACCGGGCTCTCGCCGCGCTGGACCGGCTCGTGGACGCCCTCGGCCCGGCCGGGGGCGCGGCCTTCGTCGGTGCGCTGGCCCGCCACGAGGGGCTGCGGGAACGGCTCGCCGCCGTGCTCGGCGCGAGCATCGCGCTCGGCGATCATCTTGCCCGCCATCCGGCGGACTGGCACATCCTGGAAGCCGACGAGGTGGTCACCACCCCGCCGGAGGCGGCGAGCGTGCGGGCAGGTCTGCTGCGCGCGGTCGGCGCGGATCCGGACGATCCGGCGCCCCGGGCGGCGGGCGACGGTCCCCAGATCCTCGACGCCCTGCGGACCGCGTACCGCAGGGCGCTGCTGGTCCTCGCGGCGCGGGACCTGACCGGCGCGGTGCCACTCGACGAGGCCACGGCCGAACTCGCCGATCTGGCGGGATTCGCGCTGGACGCGGCGCTGGCGGTCGCCCGTGCCGGGCTCGACCCGCGGCTGCCCCCGGTCCGGCTCGCCGTGATCGGCATGGGCAAGTGCGGCGGACGGGAACTGAACTACGTCAGCGACGTCGATGTCGTGTTCGTCGCCGAGCCGACGGCACCCCGCGATGCGGCGAACGGGGGGAAGATCGGGGCGGAACCGGCCGGGCCGGCGGTACTGACGGCGGCGGCACGGCTGGCGGAGGGGCTGGTCCGAGCCGCCGGCACCGTCACCGCCGCCGGTGCGCTGTTCCAGGTCGATGTGGGGCTTCGCCCGGAGGGCCGGGACGGTGCCCTGGTCCGCACGCTCGCCAGCCATCACGCCTACTACCGCCGCTGGGCCCGGACCTGGGAGTTCCAGGCGTTGCTCAAGGCCCGCCCGATCGCGGGCGACCTGGCGTTGGGCGCCGAGTTCTGCGCGATGGTCGCGCCCATGGTGTGGACGGCGGCCTCCCGTCCCGGCTTCGTGGCCGACGTGCGGGCGATGCGGCGCCGGGTGGAGTCGACGCTGTCCCGCGCGGAGGCGGAGCGCAATCTCAAGCTGGGGCCGGGCGGCCTGCGCGACGTCGAGTTCGCCGTCCAGCTGCTGCAACTCGTCCACGGCCGGGTGGATGCCAAGCTGCGGGTCGCATCCACCCTGGGCGCCATCGACGGTCTGGCCCGCGGCGGCTACGTCGGTCGGCGCGACGCGGCCGGGCTCGCCGACGCCTACCGTTTTCTCCGTAACGCTGAGCACCGCCTTCAGCTGCAACGGCTGCGCCGGGTGCACACCCTGCCCCGGGACGCCACCGAGCTGCGCTGGCTGGCCCGGTCGATGGGGTTGCGCACGGCGGAGGCGTTCGAGGACGCCCACGCCCGGGTGGTCCGATCCGTCCGATCGCTGCACGAGAAGCTCTTCTACCAGCCGTTGCTGGAGGCGGTCGCCCGCCTGTCGACGGAGGAGATCCGCCTTACTCCCCAGGAGGCGGCCGACCGGCTGGCCGCGCTCGGATTCGCCGCGCCGGACCGGTCGTTGCGCCATATCGAGGCGCTGACCAGAGGGGTGAGCCGGACGGCCGCGATCCAACGCCACCTGTTGCCGACGATGCTGCCCGCCTTCGCCGACGCCCCCGATCCCGATGCCGGGCTGCTGGCCTATCGCCGGGTCAGCGAGGCACTCGGGCGCGCCCCGTGGTATCTGCGGCTGCTGCGGGACTCCGCCGGCGCCGCGGACCGGCTCGCCCGGGTACTCGCGACCAGCCGGTACGTGGCGGACCTGATGGCCCGCGCGCCGGAGTCGGTGCGGCTGCTGCGCACCGAGGACGATCTCGTCCCGGTGCCGCGGGAGGCACTGGTCCGGACCATGGTGGCGATCGCCCACCGCAACCCCGACTGGGAGGAGGCCGTCGGGCGGGCCCGGGCGGTACGCCGCGTCGAACTGGTCCGGGTCGCCTGCGCGGACCTGCTCGGCCTGCAGGACGTCGCAGCCGTGGGCCGGGCGCTGGCGGACGCCGCGGCCGCCACCATCGCCGCGTCCCTGCTTGTCGCCGAGCGCAGGGTCGCCGGAGGTGACCCGGAGTCGTTGCCGGCGCGGATCTCGGTGATCGCGATGGGCCGGCTCGGCGGCGCGGAGATGTCCTACGGCAGCGACGCCGACGTGCTGTTCGTGCACGAGGCCAGGCCAGGGGCGTCAGCGGACCGGGCGAGCAGGGCTGTCGCCGAGGTGGTCGGTGAGCTGCACCGGCTGCTCGCCGTTCCCGGACCCGATCCGGCGCTGCGCCTGGACACATCGCTGCGTCCGGAGGGGCGCAGCGGCCCGGCCTCACGCACGCTGGAGGCGTACGCGGCCTACTACCAACGGTGGTCGCAGGAGTGGGAGTCGCAGGCGCTGCTGCGGGCGGAGCCCCTGGCCGGTGATCCCGGGCTCGCCTACCGGTTCTGCCGGCTGGCGGACACGGTGCGTTACCCGGCCACGCTTCCCGCGGGCGCCCTGGACGAGATTATCCGCCTGAGCGGGCGGATGGAGCGGGAACGGATCCCACGGGGAGTCGATCGCGCGCTGCACCTGAAGTTCGGCCCCGGGGGGCTGACCGACGTGGAGTGGGCGGTGCAGATCCTCCAGCTGCGCCACGGCCGGCAGATTCCCACGCTGCGCACGACGTCGACGCTCGAGGGCCTGGGGGCCGCGGTCGTCTCCGGTCTGCTCGACGCGAGCGAGGCGGAGATCCTGCGCGCGGCCTGGATGTCCGCCTCCCGCATCCGGAACGCGAGCACGCTGGCCGGCTGGCCGCGTCCGGACGTCGTCCCTGACCGCCCGCCCGGTCTGGAGGCGATGGCGAGCGCGGCGGGATATCCCTCCGACCGGGCCGGCGAGCTCGTCGCCGAGCACCGCCGGTCGGCGGCGCTGGCCCGCGCCGTCGTCGAGGAGGTGTTCGCGCGCGAGCGGACCGCGGATTTCGGCTAGCACGCCCGGTGGTGCCGGAACCGCGCCACCGTAAGACCGGGCAGGCGGTCGTGTCGTCGGGAGTACCGCCACGGCAGCCTGTGCTCCGGCCTGGTGACCGTTCGTCAGACGGTTGCCCCGGCCGGGGCCGGGGTGGTCTGGGACGGCACGAACAGCGTCGGCTTATCGCCGGCCAGGGCGCTGCAGCAGGTGTCAATCATGAGCGCGGAGACCAGGTACGGGTCCATGTTCGCGTTCGGGCGGCGGTCCTCCAGCCAGCCCTTCTTGGCCTTCTCGACAGCCCACGGAATCCGGATCGACGCGCCGCGGTCGGAGGCGCCCCAGGAGAACTTGTTCCACGGAGCCGTCTCGTGCTTACCGGTCAGTCGGTCCTGGATGCCGTGACCGTAGTGGGTCACGTGCTCCAGCACCCGGGTGCCGAGCGCCTCGCAGCAGGCGACGATGGCGTCCCAGCCCTCCATCGTCTGCCTGGTGGAGAAGTTGGTGTGCGCGCCGGCACCGTTCCAGTCGCCCGGGACCGGCTTGGCGGCGAACGACACCTCGACGCCGTAGTCCTCGGCGATCCGGTGGAGCAGCCAGCGGCCCAGCCAAATCTGGTCGCCGATCGCCGGGGCGGGGAGCACGCCGATCTGGAACTCCCACTGGCCCATCATGACCTCGGCGTTGGTGCCCTCGATGGCGAGACCGGCGTCGAGGCAGGCCTGCGCGTGCCTTTCGACGATTTGGCGGCCGGGCATCTTCGAGCCGCCGACGCCACAGTAGTACGGTCCCTGCGGCGCGGGGTAGCCGACCTCCGGCCAGCCGTAGGGACGGCCGTCCTTGAAGAAGGTGTACTCCTGCTCGATGCCGAACATCGGCGTCATGTCGGCGTACTTCTCGGCGACGGTCCGGGCGGCGGCCCGGATGTTCGTCGGGTGCGGCGTGAAGTCGGTCAGCTCGACCTCGCAGAGCACCAGGAGGTTGTCGCCACCCCGCAGCGGGTCGGGCGTGACGAAGACGGGCCGCAGCACGCAGTCCGAGTTCGATCCGGGCGCCTGGTTGGTGCTCGAGCCGTCGAAGCCCCAGATCTCCGGCTCCTTACCGTCCCTGATGATGCGGGTCTTGCTGCGCATCAGCGGCTCGGGCTCGGTGCCGTCGATCCAGATGTATTCGGCCTGATAACTCACTCATACTCCCCGTGGTTGATCCTGCACGTTACGGAGCGGCTTCGTGATCGGCCTGGCCAGCCGACCCAGGCCGCGAATGACGGGAGGGTTCGACCGGAGCCTTGTCGTGCCCAGTTACCTTCCTGTTCCGTGATTGTTAATTTTCGGTCTCTGCTATGTCACGAAAGGCTGACCCTGGGCGATCGGGGCCGACTGCCGTCCGGGATTTTCGGAGTCCCCGGCTCCGCTTTCGTGTCGTGGTGTCCTGGCGGGTGTCGGAGGGAGATGGCCGGTATTCCGGACCGCGCCGTTCCGCATAGACGTGAGGCCCGCCTCCGACGTCGTCGAAGTAGGGCCTCGGGGAATTAGTATATTAATTTTCAATGTGGGTTCGGGGGTTTCGCCTGGTACCCCGGGAAAGGGTCCGGGCATCCCCTGCCCGTGATCTTTCTGGCGCTCGCCGGCACTCGGTGGATATCGGCGGGCCTTCGGCCGGTCTCCGCCCGGAGGTGGCGGCGCGACCTGGTTTCCGTACGCGTCCCCGGCTCGAAGAGGCCTTCTGCCACCGCGGCGAAGGACCAGACGAACCGCAGGGGTCAATCGGGGCCGCCCGCCTCGAGAGCGTGACCGACCCCCCGCGGTTCACCGTGCCGCACCTGTCTGGGAGCAGGCCGCGGTCACCGCCTCGGCGCCCGCCGGATCACCCGCGGCCCGGCGATGGGTCAATGGCCGGAACCTTACGGCTGGGCGTCAGATGTCGTAGTAGAGGGTGAACTCGTAAGGATGCGGCCGCAGGCGGATGGCGTCGACCTCGTTGACCCGCTTGTAGTCCAGCCAGGTCTCGATCAGATCCGCGGTGAAGACGTCGCCCTCCCGCAGGAACTCGTTGTCCGCCTCCAGCGCGTCGAGCACCTTCTCCAGCGAACCCGGGACCTGGGGAACCGCGGCCAGCTCGTCCGGCGGGAGGTCGTAGAGATCCTTGTCGATCGGGTCCGGCGGATCAATCTTGTTCCGCACGCCGTCGAGCCCCGCCATCAGAATCGCGGCGAAGGCGAGATACGGGTTGCAGCTCGGGTCCGGCACGCGGAACTCGACCCGTTTGGCCTTCGGTGAGTCACCGCTGAGCGGGATGCGGCAGCACGCCGACCGGTTGCGGGCCGAGTAGACCAGGTTGACGGGCGCCTCGTAGCCGGGCACGAGCCGACGGTAGGAGTTCGTGGTGGGGTTGGTGAAGGCCAGCAGCGCCGGGGCGTGGTGCAGCAGCCCCCCGATGTAGTAGCGGGCGGTGTCCGAGAGACCGCCGTACCCGTTCGGGCTGTAGAAGAGCGGCTCCCCGTCCTTCCACAGGCTGGAGTGGACGTGCATACCGGATCCGTTGTCCTCGAACAGCGGCTTCGGCATGAAGGTAACGGTCTTGCCGCGGCCGCGGGCGACGTTGCGGATGATGTACTTGTAGAGCATCAGGTTGTCGGCGGTCTTCAGGAGCGTGTCGTACCTGATGTCGATCTCCGCCTGGCCCGCGGTGCCGACCTCGTGGTGCTGCATCTCGACGGTGATACCCGTCTCATAGAGCACCCGGGTCATCTCGGAACGCAGGTCGGTGAAGTGGTCCGTGGGCGGCACCGGGAAGTAGCCGCCCTTGAACCTCGGCTTGTACCCGAGGTTTCCGCCCTCTTCCTTCCGGGAGGTGTTCCAGGCGGCTTCGACCGAGTCGACCTGGTGCATCGACCCGTAGGGGTTGTAGTCATAGCGGACATCGTCGAAGATGTAGAACTCCGCCTCCGGACCGAAATACGCGGTGTCCGCGACGCCGGTGCCCCGGAGATAGGTCTCCGCCTTCTTGGCGATGTTGCGCGGGTCCCGGGAGTACTGTTCCTTGGTGATCGGGTCATGGATGAAGAACGTCATGGCGAGGGTCTTGTGCTCGCGGAAGGGGTCCACGAAAGCGGTGTGCGGGTCCGGCAGCAGCAGCATGTCGGACTCGTGGATGGCCTGGAAGCCGCGGATCGACGAGCCGTCGAACATCAGGCCTTCGGTGAACACCGACTCCGCGAAGACCTGGGTCGGGATGGTGAAGTGCTGCATGATCCCGGGAAGATCGCAGAACCTGACATCGATGAACTGAACGTCTTCGTCCCGGATATAGCGAAGCACGTCTTCTGCTTTTGCGAACATTCGTCCTCCAGCATCGCGTCACGCTTCTTAGGGCCACAGGTTACGCCATGTTGGCGTGTCTCCGGTCACCAGGCCGTCGGCGCACGACATCATGGGATAGTTTCCGTAGCGTTACCGAAACCTACTTAATCACTCAACGTGATGAGTTGGGTGCATGTTGCGGTGCCACATAAGCTTGCGTCGTGGGACGAGCACTTGGAGGCTGGCTTGACGGGCCAGGTCTGCCGCGGGACACCCCGCCCGGGGTACGCCTCGGGTTGCCGCGGGACGGCCGAGGATCCGTGGTCGGGTTCGGTCCGCGCCTGCTGGCCTACCTCGTGGACGCGGTCGCCGCGAACCTGATCGTCGGCATGCTGTACATCGTCGGACTGAGCTACACCGCCGACGCGCGTGGCCTCGCGATCTACGCGGTCTTCCTGCTCGAGGAGCTGATCCTCGTCGGTACGGCCGGCCAGACGATCGGCATGCGGCTGGTCGGCATCCGCGTGATCCGGCTGCGTGACTGTGGTCGGCAGTCCTGGCCGTGGATCGTCGTGCGTACCGTTCTGCTGGGCCTGTTCATCCCGGTGTTCATCTGGGACCGTGACCTACGCGGCCTTCACGATCGCGCCGCCGGGACCGTGGTGGTGCGCGACCCCGTGGGCTCCGGCCCCGAGAAGCCCGGCCCCGAAAAGTAGCGCGGATCCCTCCACTACGGGGCTTCGGGGGTGGTCCACCGTGGGTGGCACGGCGGACCACGCCTGGCGGCGGCGCTAGGGCCTGTTTGGGAAGTTCATCGGGGCAGCCATTTGTTGATCGCGGCGATGGTGGC
>NZ_CDWRCM010000088.1:0-2269 GCF_977927585.1 Frankia sp. CcWB2
CGGAAACCAGCCGGTCAACGCATCGAAACCCCATGTGCGGAAGACAGACCTAGAGACCGGTGGGAGCCGCGCGGAACCGCTCGATGTCGGCGTCGGAACCGCGCAGCTCGACCCGGGCGACCTGGCCCCGCCCGAACGCGTACAGCACGATCTCCTCAGGCGGCCCGACGATCTCCACCACCGGCTCGCCGCCGTGCAGGGTGCGCCGGCCAGGAGCGTCCGTACGCTCCGCCACGACACCCAGGCCGGCTCGCCGGAACCCGGCGAACCCGATCAGCAACAGAGCGGTCCACATCGCGTCACGGCTCCTGGTGTCAAGCTCGCGAGGCTCCCAGCCGGGGGCGGCGCGGCGGATGTCCTCGGCGTGCACGAAGAACTCGACCAGGTTCGTGGCATCGTCGATCAGGCCGATGCGGGTCGGCTGCCACCACGGCGGCCCGGCACGGAACGTCTCGACCAGCTCGGGAAAGGTGTGGGCCCGCATGGTGGCTCGCTCGGCCCGTTCCGTGATGCCGTGCAGCCGACCGACGATGAGCCCGGGAGCGGCCCACGGCACCCGCTCGCGGGTGACCAGGTGCGCCACCAGATCATGGTTTGTCCATCCGGCGCAGAGGGTGGACGCCGCCGGGCCACGCTCGGCCAGCAGGTCCGCGAGCTCCCGCCGCTGCGCCCGGGCTCCTCGCCGGGTGAGAACCGCTCCTGACCCCATCATGTGCGGCACTCTAGGCGATGAGGCGACTCATGGCGGGTCTCCGGCCGTTGGAAGTCTCCGGTTAGGGAAGGTGAACCGGAAGGTGGTTCCGTCCTTCACCGCGCCGTCCAGCCAGATCCGGCCGCCGTGGAACTCGACGATCTTACGACACAACGCCAGCCCGATGCCCGTGCCCTCGTAGACATCCCGGCCGTGCAGCCGCTGAAAGATCACGAAAATCTTCTCAGCGTACTCCGGATCGATTCCGATCCCGTTGTCGGCGCAGTACAGCTCCCACTCGTCCGCCCGGTCGACGACACCGACATGCACGGCGGGAACCGTCTCGGCCCGGAACTTCAGCGCGTTCCCGATCAGGTTCGCGAACAGCTGGGTGAGCAGGACGGGGTCCCCGCGCACGACCGGCAGATCATCCGCGGTGACCTCGGCCTGGGCACTCTCGATCGCGATGGACAGCGCCCCCGTCGCCCGTTCAAAGATCTCACCCAGGGGCACATCGACGAAACCGTCGGTAGTCCGTCCGACCCGGGAGAAGGCCAGCAGATCGTTGATGAGCTGCTGCATCCGCTTCGCGCCGTCCACCGCGAAAGCGATGTACTGGATGCCCCGCTCGTCGAGCTTGTCACCGTAGCGTCGCTCCAGGAGCTGGCAGAAACTCGCCACCTTCCGCAGCGGCTCCTGCAGGTCGTGCGAGGCGACATAGGCGAACTGCTCCAGGTCACGATTGGAGCGCCGCAGCACCTCGGCCTGCGCCTCCACCGCGGACCGCGCCGCCCGCGCGACCCCGAGCTCCCCGATCAGCTGGCGTCGCATCGACTCCACGTCGGCGGCGAGCGAGGCGATGTCCGGGGGACCGGTCGGCTCGACCACGTGATCGAGATGTCCGGAGGCGACGGTCCGCGCATCGTCGCCCACCCGTTCGAGCGGGCGGGTGACCCAGGACCGTAACGCCCGCGCGATGACCGCCAGGAGTATGGCCATGACAGCCGCGCCGGTCACCAGCGCGAAGATCAGGAAACGGAGCGCCGCCGTGACGTGCTGGCGAGCCCGGACCTCCTTGGCCCGCAGGTCCGCCTCGAGGTCCCCGGCCGCGGCGCGGACCGCCTCGAAGCGGGTCTTGCCGAACTCCGGTGACAACAGGCGGGCCGCGGCGGGACCGCCCACCCGCACCGCGTTGATGGCCGGATCGGCGTAGTCGCCGTGCCAGGCCCGGATCCGGTCCTCCAGCACGGCGAGCCTCGCCAGCAGGACGGGGCGCTCCACAAGCCGTCGGTGCAGGTCCGCGAGCAGCCTACGCTCGGCCCTGCGCCCTTCGTTGTAGGGCTCCAGGAAGTCCTCGCTGCCCTGGAGCAGGTAGCCCCGCATCCCGGTCTCCTGGTCGACCAGGCTGGAGACCAGCTCGGTGGAGCTCAGCAGAGCCGGGGTGAGGACGTCGCTGCGCGTGTGCAGGGCGTCGTCGAGCCGGACCAACGACGAGACGACAAGACCAGCGACGATCATCAGCACCATCGCCGCCACCATGTAGGTCACCTCAAGTCGACGGCGCAGGCGCCAGACGGG
>NZ_CDWRCM010000088.1:2582-4051 GCF_977927585.1 Frankia sp. CcWB2
TCCACCGCCCCGCTCAGCCCCGCGTCGCCCGCTCCCTCATCGGTAACGTTCGGGTGGGTGCGCTCCGGCATCAGCCGGCACCCCAGATCAGCAGCAGGAGTGCGACGTCGTCGGTCAGCGGGCCGCCATTGCGCGCCTCCACCCGGTCGATCAGGTCGTCGAGCAGCCCGTCGGGGTTGTCAGCGGGCCAGAGTTTGGCGATCTCGGGCAGCACGCCCTCCCAGCCCAACGGTTCCCCGCCCGGTCCCTCCCGCCCCTCCAGCAGGCCGTCCGTGGCGAGCAGGAGCGCCCAGTGCGGCCCGAGCTCGATCCGCACCTCCTCGGAGAGGTCGTTGTCGACGATGCCGAGAGCCGGGCCGACGACGTCGCCCGGCAGCGCCGACAGCCGCGGATGCAACAGCGCCGGCGGCGGATGACCGGCCAGCCGCATCCGCGCCGAGGTCCGGTCGGGAGCGATCGCGAGGGTGCACACCGTCGCAAAGATCTCGTCCTGTTCCCGCTCGCTCACCAGCACGCGTTGGAGATACCCGAGCCGGTCGGGTTCCGGAACACCGGCAAGGACCAACGTGCGCCACGCGATCCGCAGGCTCACCCCGAGCGCTGCCTCGTCCGGGCCGTGCCCGCAGACGTCGCCGAGCAGGACGTGGAGCGTGCCGTCCGCGGTGGACACCATGTCGTAGAAGTCCCCGCCGAGCAGGGACTGCTGCCGGCCGGGGCGGTACCGGGCGTCGTGGTGCAACCGGCCGTCGTCGATGAGCGGCCGGGGTAACAGGCCGCGTTCGAGGCGGGCCCGCTCGTCCGCCAGCAGCTCCGACTCCCGCAGCGCCTGCGCGGCGGTGTCGGCCCGCTTGCGCTCGATCGCGTACCGGACGGCCCGGACCAGGTCCCGCCCGTCGACCTGGCCCTTGACGAGGTAGTCTTGCGCGCCCGCGGCGACCGCCTGCGCCCCCCGGTACTCGTCAACCAGACCGGTGAGCACCACGACCGGCGCTCCCGCCTCGACCGTGAGCAACCGGCGCAGCGCCGACAGGCCCTCGCTGTCCGGCAGCCCTAGATCCAGCAGCACGCACGCGACGTGCTCGCTGCGACGGGCGGCTTCGGCCACCGTGCGCACCCGGGTCAGCTCGACCGGAGCGGAGGCCTCGTCGAGGAGCTCGGACACCAGATAGGCGTCGGCATCATCGTCCTCGACCAACAGCACAGGCCAGATCACTTCCACAGGATCAGCGTTCGGCGCCCGCATCGCGTTGCTCTCGGTCCCTGACACATCTCCTCGGCATTGCACGACACGAGGCCATACCGGCCCAACCCGGACCCGAAGCATGGCACGACCACAGCGCCCGTGCGCATCGGAACGCCGAACCGGAGTGGACCGCGGCCAAGAAGACCAGCCAGGAAGACGGAGCGCGACGGGCTCAGGAAAACCGGGCTCAGAAAGACATGGTGGGCCCACGGGAACGACGGCAGCC
>NZ_CDWRCM010000088.1:4392-9702 GCF_977927585.1 Frankia sp. CcWB2
GCCAGGACAGATCAACGGGCGGCGGTGTGGCTATCAGCATCGGTGTGGCTGCCGGCATCGGTGTGGCTGCCGGCAGCGCGGCCCTGCGCGCCCTCCCTCCCTGGCGGGGTCTCACCCGGAACCGGCGCCGTGGGACGGCCCAGCAGGTACCAGCCCCACAGCCCGGCGGGCACCGGGGCCCGCACCGGCGCGCCGGGTACCTCCCGAGCGTCCATCACGTCGAGCAGGTGATCCCAGTAGCCCGTCAGGCGGGCCGCCAGGCTTCCACCGAACAGCCTGCTGTGCAGGAGGTGCGGATGCGGTCGGGTCGGAGCGTGGCGCATCGCATCGGAGAAGCGGTCGAGGAGATCCCGGCGCTCGTCGTCGGACAGCTCGGTCATCAGCTCACGCAGAAGTTCGTCCTCCAGCGTCGCATGTTCGACCATCAACGCGGCCAGATCCCGGCGCAAGTTCGCGACCGGCTCCGCGGGCCGGTTGAGGTCCCCCTGGACGTACTGTTCAATGCCGCGCATCACCGAGGAGCAGCGCCGCGCCAAGCGGCCCAGGTCCGCCACCCGCGCCCGGCCACCCACGACCCGGCGGGCCATCTCCGGGTAGACCACCGACTCCATCGCGCTCAGGTGTGCGGAGACGGCGGCCACGGCCGCGTCGCTGGCATGCAGCGCCTGCCGCGGGTCGGTCGACGGACCACCCACGTCACCGTGGGCGTCGGCGCTGCGCGAGAGCTCGATCAGACGGACGGCGTCCTGATGCGCGGCCTCCACCAAGGTCGCCAACGTCTCGGCCATGACCACCTCGCAGCCCATGGGCAGATACCCAGCGGAGAGCTACCGGAAGCCAAAGCTACGCCTATCCGACCCGGTCCGCATCTCGGCAGCCACCACGCAGCCGTAACCCGGTACCCACAAAAGGTGCCAGTCGCCTCGCTCCGCACCTGACTCTCAGACTTGGTCCCTGTGGTGTCCGGCCGTGGCTCCGCCGGACGGCACCGTCACCGGGCGAGGAACTCGTCGAGATCGGCGAGGAACCGCGTCTCATCCTCGACCACCAGGCCGCCGATGTCGGCGTGGCCGGGCGGACCCGGCTGCGCGAGCACAATCGAACCGGTACCGTGCCGGATGGTGAGCCGCCGCCCGAGCAGCGCGGCCAGTCGCATGGAAGCCGACCCGCAGGCCTCGTCCTCGGTGACGCCGTGCCTGCTGGCGAAGGCCCGGGCCCGCACGACCCCGCCCGGCTCATCCTCCCACGCCCAGAGCTGGGTCAGGTCCTCGCCGGGTGGACGGGGCAGGTCGAGCGCGTCGACTTGGCACGGGTCCGCAAGCATCTCATGCCACCAGTAAGGCACGGCGGCCAAGGCGCTGCGGACCCAGACCCGGCCCTGCTCCTGCCAGCTGACCGCCTCGCCGCCGGCCGGGCGGAGGATCTCCGGATGGCCACCGAGCAGCCGACCCAACAGCCAGGCCGATCCTACCAGGGCGTGTCCCGCCATGGGCAGCTCCCCGGCGGGCGTGAAGGTGGCCAGCTCCGCCAGCTCCGGGTCGTCGACGAAGACCGTGGCGGGGCAGCCTAGTCGGCGCGCGACGACGGACCGCTCCCGCGCGTCGGGCAGCAACTTCGCGGCGTCCAGCACCACGGCGAGCAGACTGCCGCCGGCGCCCGTCTCGTCGGCGAACACCCGAAGCGTGCGTACCTCGATCCCGATCACTCGATCCTCCCTGTGAGGTATCCCATACGCCGGACGTGTGTCTCACCCTTCGCGTGGCACCCCGCCGGCACAGTCGCCAGGCATCCGCGTCCACGGTGAAGCCCGGATCGCCTCCGGACGGCCGGCACCGACTTGTCACCATGAAGGTTCACCAGCGGGAAGGTCGTGGGAAATGCCGACAGGTGGACATGGACATGGATCGGCGGCAGGGAAGGAGGCAATGATGCGGGATGATGCGGTGCCGGGCGAAAGAGTACGCGACGAGACGGTACGCGAGAGCCGGGGACGCGACGATGACGGCGCGCACCCGGACGGCGGCGACCACGGCAGCCAGCATCCCGTCCGGGAGGTGCTGGGGGACGCCCTGGAGCAGGCGTCGGCCAACGCCCATAAGCTCGCCGGCGCGCTGACCCGTCCGGTCTCCCTGGTCCGGGTGGGTCGCAAACGACGCCAGGTGCCCCGCCCCGGACTACCGCGGACGCCGGACGGGCGCGTCATGGCCTGCGGCGTGTACAGCCATGGCCGGCGGGTCACCACGGACATCGACCAGGCCGACGCGCTGCGGTTGGCGCGGTCCGAACGCAGCGGGTTCGCCTGGCTCGGCCTGTTCGAGCCGAGCTACGAGCAGCTCACCGCGATCGCCGAGGAGTACAGGCTGGACAAGCTCGCGGTGGAGGACGCGGTCACCGGCCACCAGCGCCCCAAGCTCGAGCAATACGAGAACCACCTGTTCATGGTGCTCAAGACGACCAGTTACGTGGAGCACACCCAGATGACGAGCACCTCCGAGGTAGTCACCACCGGCGAAATCATGATCTTCCTCGGCGAGGACTTCGTCGTGACCGTGCGGCACGGCAGGCACGGGGAGATGACGAAGCTGCGCGGCCGGCTGGAGGCCAACCCGGAGATGCTCCGGCACGGCCCGACGGCCGTGCTGCACGCCATCTGCGACAGCATTGTGGATGACTACGTCCGCACCGTGGAAAGCATCCAGGCCGACGTCGACCAGATCGAGGTGGGGGTCTTCCATCGGGATCAGAAGCCGTCGACGGAAAGCGCCTACCAGATGAAACGCGAGCTTCTGGAGCTCAAGCACGCGGTGCTGCCGCTCGCGGGCCCGTTGCGTACCCTCACCACGGACGCCCCCACGATGGTCGACGTGGCGATGCGCCGTTACTTCCGGGACGTCGCCGACCACCTCGAGCAGGTCAGCGAGCGTATAGCTCACTTCGACGAGCTGCTTTCCTCCGTGCTCCAGGCGACGCTGACGCAGGTGACGATCGCACAGAACGAGGACATGCGACGGATCAGTGCCTGGGTGGCGATCGGCGCCGTCCCGACCGCCGTCGCCGGGATCTACGGGATGAACTTCGACCACATGCCGGAGCTTCGTCAGACGTGGGGCTACCCGGCCATCCTGGCCGTCATTACGACGATCTGCCTGTTCCTCTACCGTGCGTTCAAGCGCAACGGCTGGCTCTGACACCGACCTGCATGCTATGCGCGCAGGGACCACGACAATGACGGCAGATCCATAGTCCCTTTTTACTATCAGTTGGCTGACGCGACGTATCCGTACGATGGGTTACCCCTGGCCCGCCACGTCGGTTACCGTTACCAACCGTGTCGGAGCAACCGGGTCTCGTGCCAGCCGCTCGGTGCGGTCCCCGCCGATCCCCCCACCCGTCAGGGGACTCCATGACCTCGTCTGACCCCAAGAGTCATAAAACAGCCATCCTGCCTGATCGGGGCGATCTCATCGCGGAGCTCGCCGGCCGGCTGGAGGCCCTCGACGCGCTCCTCAACCGGCTGGAGGATGCCGAGCGGCAGGCCGCCGACGCCAGCGAGCATCTCATCCGGACCCGCCGGTGGCAGGAGGACACGGTCCGGACCATCCAGGAGGAGCGGGCTCGGATGCGCCAGCGCCAGCACGCCCTCGACGAGCTCGCCGGCCACGCCCGCGCCGCGGTCGAGGCGCTAGCGCACCATCGCTCGCTGCCCCGTGAGGTCCACGAGCTCGCGGTCGAGCTCCAGGTGCTCGATGCAGCGGGATTCCTCACCCGCCGCAGCTCCCGGTCCCGCTGAGGGGGGTGCACGCCCGACCTCGCCCGTCAACTACTTTAAGTAGTCAAAAGTCGCCCACGGGCCGAGGGATGGCTACCCGCCCGCCCGCCTCTCACCCGGACCGGCCGCCGCCACGGACCCCCTACGCAGCGAAAAACCAGCAGGACAACCGGGGTGCGAAGGGCCTTCGGCCCGCCCGGTCAGCCCGGCCGGCCGGCCGAGCGGGCCGCCGACGTCGCGCGACGGGAACTTCAACGCACACTCGCCGTAGTTGGGAAGGACTAGTGTTTACCCACCCCGTCCAAGTGGACTAGTCTCACGCCGACGTCACGACAACACCGGGCCGAACGCCGAGTCCTGCCCCCGGCCCCGGTGTCCCCTCCGAGTCGTCATCAGGGGCAGGAGCGGGGGACCCACCTCCACCGGCCGGCACCGATCCGCGGTATCGACCTAGGGGTGAAGCTCGACGCGTGAAGGTCACGCGAGAGCCGGGCAGCCCAGCCCGAACCCGACAGCTCACTTCGCAGGCGTACGGGAAGGAATACACCGTTGTCCGCGCAAAGCGTGCAGCTCGACGAAGAAACGCGAGGCGCCGGTGGCGGCCGTCATCGCGCACCCTCCGCGCCCCCGGCCGCCCGCAGCCGGGCCCGGGCCCGGGCCCGGGCCTTCGCCGCCGTGACCACCGGGACCGTCGCGGTCTCCGGAGTGGCTCTCGCCGGCTGCGCCACCGACATCAACGCCGACGCAGCGAAGGACGAGCAGCCGAACACCGCTCCGATCATCCTCGCCGCGCAGATCGGCTCCCATGCCGCCCTGGGCGGCAGCATCGCGGCGGCGGCGGTCAGCACCCACGGCTCCACCTCCCTGCTCGGCTCGGCGGGCGGTGTCAACGTCCCGCCCTTGACCGGCAAGGTTCAGGTCGGTCTCCGGGTGACCAACCCCGAGGTGACCGTCAACGCGGACCAGCCGATCGACATCGGCTTTTCGCTCTACAACGAGCAGACCCACGAACCACTGGCGAACCAGCTGGTCAAGGTGCAAGTGAAGCTCCCCACCGGGTGGGCCACCTTCAAGCACCTTTACACTAACGCCCAAGGCTACACTTCCTACACGGCCCGGGTGCTCACCACCACGAACGTCACCGCGGTCTTCGACGGCACGGACGCCCTGCAGTCCGCCCGCTCGGCGAACGACGCTACCCTGCGCGTACGGCCGGCACCCATCCCCCAGCCCGTCCGCAACGCCGCCTGGTCGGATCTCCTTGCGACAGGGGACGCCGCGGGCCAGACGTCGGTTCCGGTCCCGTCGAGCTCCCTCGGGGAGAAGGCCGTCTACCTGGCCTCCCTGCAGGCCGGCAAGCCCTACGTCTACGGTGCGGAGGGCCCGAGCTCGTTCGACTGCTCCGGCCTCATCCAGTACATCTTCAAGCAACTCGGCAGGAGCGTGCCGCGGACGACCGACGCCCAGTTCGCCGCCGCCACCCGGGTGTCGCAATACAACAAGCAGCCCGGCGACCTGATCTTCTTCGGGACACCCGGGAA
>NZ_CDWRCM010000088.1:10027-15728 GCF_977927585.1 Frankia sp. CcWB2
CATCTACCACGCCGGCATCTACGCGGGTGACGGCATGATGTGGGTGGCGCCGCGCACCGGCGACGTCATGTCGCTCAAGAAGATCTATACCACCTCCTACTACGTCGGTCGGATCCTCTAGCAGCCGGTCGGAGCCGGCGCACCGCCCTCATGCCGACGCAACGGCTCATCCGGCTCCGGTGGATCGCCTTCGCGGCTGGCGGACCGCACGAGCCCTGCCGGTCCACCAGCGGCCGGCTACCGGGCCTCCCCTCCGGGCACCGACCCGAAGCCGTGAAAGCCGAGCCCGGGACTCCCACCCACCGGCGAAGCCGCGGACAGACCAGCAAGCGGGCCCTGTCACCGCCCGACAACCCGCCTACATGGTTCCTTTCCAGCTATCCGGACGGGCCCTCCTTCCGGTGGGACGGACGTCAGATCTCCCCCCCATCTGACGTCCGTCCGGCCGGAAGGCCCCCGATTCCGCCGGCCTTCCCTCGGATCCCCCCCATCCGCACGGGAAGGCCGGCGGGCCTCGGACCCCCGGCCGACCAGGTTCGCCGATGCCGCTACCCCCCTCCCGGCGGCATCGGCGGACTTCAGCCTTCAGTCTCTGCCCGGTGCGGGAAACAGCCCGGCCCGCTCGCTGGCGCCGCGGTCAGGCCCCCAGCCGGTGACCGGACGAGAACTTCCACAGGGCCTCGCTGACCTTCCGGATCCCAGGAGGCCTCCGGGGCCCGGCCCTCCGGGACACGGTCCTGGCAGTTCGGCCCGGGCTCCGGGTCGAACTGCCCGACGACGCCGACCGCGGCGAATTCCGGCTTACCCGGGGCGCAGGCAGCGGCCAGGGCCAGCCGGGCACCCTCGCCGATCCCCCACACGTAGACCCGGTCCGGATCCACCTTGGTCCGTTCCGTGGAGACGAAGCGGACCACGTCGCGCAGATAGCGCACGTCCGCCCCCTCGGGTCCGTCGATCCGCCACGTGCCGCCCACGGCTTCCGGGAAGGCCACCGCGAAGTCGCGGGAGTTCGCGAGCTTGCCGGCGTCACTCTGCCGGTCGAGTGACTTCGCGTCCGCGTTGTCATCGTGCAGGATCAACACCAGCGGAAGCGGGTTGGCGGGATCGGACGGGGCCTGGACGAGCAGCTCACGGCCCGCCGACGCGTAGTCGCCGGGCAGGCTGACCCGCTGGGTCCTCGGGCGGTCACGGGTCCCGAGGTAGCCCCAGGCAACCACGATCACGACACCGACGATGAGCACGGTTCTCTTGTTTTTGCCCCACCATCCGGCGAGGGGATTCGACACCACGATCCAACCGAACCACACCGCCGGCCGGGAAACGCCGCAAACCTGGTAGCAGATGACGACAAGACCTGAGTCAGACCAGGTCTGTCCGCCTTGTCCCCCCAAACTTTGCCCCCCCAAAAAAAACGCCAGGGGACGCGTCAGGTGACGGCCAACGCGCGGCGCCGGGCCTGGCGCAGCACCTCCACCTCGCGGGGCGCGCCCAACGGCGGCAGCGGACCGTGGACCCAGCTCAGCAGGAGATCGGCGAGGGCGGGGTTCTGCGCGAGCACCGGCCCGTGCAGGTAGGTGCCGATGACCCGGCCATCCACAATGCCGTCCGTTCCGCCGTCACCGTCACCGGTCCCAAGCCGGACCGTACCGAGCGGGATGCCGTTCGCGCCGGGCAACCGCCTCGTCCGCCCGGCGTGATTCTCATACCCGTACAGGGTGGGCAGGCCGAGCCGTGCGTCCGGTTCCACCACGATGTCCCCGACCGCGCGCGGCGGCGGCGCGTCCGACGGGCCGAAGGAGCGACGGGTCTCCACGCCGACGAGATTCAGCCCCTCGTGGATCTCCCCACCGGACGGGAAGGTCGCGCCGATCACCTGGTAGCCGGCACACACGGCGAGCACCGCCGCTCCCGAGCTCACCGCTCGCCGGATCGCCCGGTTCTGCCGGATGCCGTCCGCCGCGAGGACCTGCGGTGCGTCCTCACCCCCGCCGAGCAGGTAGATATCACAGCTCTCGGGCACCGCCGACCCCGCGGGAACGTTCACCACCTCGACCGGCAGACCACGCCAGCGCAGGCGCTGGGACAGCACGATCGCGTTACCGCCATCACCGTAGGTACCGAGCAGCTCGGGGTAGATCAGCGCGATCCTGGTTACCGAGCCGCCCGTCATCGCGTGGATCCCCTCATTGCGTCACCAACCTCACCGCGTACACAACCTCGCCGCGTACACAACCTTGCCGCGTGGACCTCACCGCGTGGACCTCACCAGCAGATCGCGAAACGCCGTGTAGTTGGCGACGACGTCGACCACCTTCTCGTTGGCGGCCAGGGCCGCGTCCTCCGCGCTGGCATACACGCTGTGCGGCACCTCCGCATAGGCCAGCCGCACGCTCATGTCCTCCTTACGCTCCCCGGTGACCAGCACCTGCCGGCCGGCGAGCCGTTCGAACGGCACGTCCCAGATCCAGGACGGATCCCGCCCGTCAGCGGTCTGGGAGTTGAAGTCGATGACGACAGGCCGCGGCGGCGCGTCCGCCAACAGCTCCATCATCTCCACCCAGCCGGCGGGGTTCTTCGCCAGCAGCAGCCGGCCTCGGTGGCCCTCCTCGCCGAGCGCCACCTCCTGATAGCGACCCTGCACATCGCCCAGGCCGGTCATGGCCGCAAGCGCATCCTCGATCTCGACGCCGAACTCCCGGGCCGCGGCGGCGGCCATCGCCGCGTTACCGAGGTTCACCCGTCCGGGCAGATCGAGCCGGGCCGCGATGGTGCGGCCGTACCAGAGCAGTTCCCGGGAGCCGGTGACCGCGACGATCGGCTCGGGCCTGGCCAGCCCGCACTCGGACCACCAGCCACTGCTGTTGCGGTACAGCAGCCGGGCGCACTGCGGGCAGACCATCGCGTCCGCCGTCCAGTTCTGCCCCGCCGACACCCAGACCTGCCGGTGCCAGCCCGCCGCAGCCCAGGCCACCAGGGGATCATCGACGTTCGCGACCACCGTCGTGTCGCGCAGCTCCGAACCGAGCTCACGCCACATGGCGGCGATGCGCCGCGTCTCGTTGGACCGGTCGAGCTGGTCGCGGCTGATGTTCAGCAGCAGGACCACCCGCGGCGAGATCTCCCTGGCCACCTTCGGCAGCCAGATCTCGTCCACCTCGAGAGCCGCCGCCGCGTCGAACGGCGGCCGGGACAGCGCGGCCAGCACCCCGGGCGCCATGTTCGCCCCGCCGCTGTTCGACTTGACCGGCCCCAGGGTGCCCAGGGCCCGGGCAAGCAGCCGCGTGGTGGTGGTCTTGCCGTTGGTGCCCGACACGCAGGCGGTCATCCGGTGGGAGCCGACCTCTGCGAGCGCCCCCGGGGACACCCGCAGCGCGAGCTTGCCACCGATCATCTCGCCGGAACCACGGCCGAGCCGGCGTGACGCCTCGGCCGCCAGACGTTCAACGGCGAGCGCGGCCTGGGTCCTGGCGGTGAACCGGCGGGGGATTGATGTCGTCATCGCGGTTTCTACAGTGCCACGACGGCACCGGGCGGCGAAGCCCGCCCCGTCTTCCGTTCCGATAGATCCCGGTCCAGTCCCCGGTCATCGGCCCGGTACCACCCGGTAGCGCCCCCGGACGGGGGTTTGTTCCGGCCGGACATTACCTCACGTGAGCTGGCGTTACCCATAATCCGTCAGGGAAGGTGTCGACCGGACCACCGTGGCGGAATCGACGCGGCATCGCGGTAGAACTCACCCGACGGGGTGAACCGGAATACCCACGGCCGCCCCCACAGGTGAGAATCACAGGTGGAACACGGCTGGTCGGCGCGGGTGCGCCGGTTCGGCCACCGGGGGCCGCGCCGGGCGGGCATTCCGGACCGGCACGGCCGGCCCGGGTCCGCCGCGCGGTTGCAGAAGGGACGTGAGGGCGCACAGTGACCACGAAGGCAATCGCGATCACGCAGGTACACGGCCACTGGTCGGTGCACGATCTCGACCCGACCGACGCCGACGACCTCGACGCCCTCACCGACATGATGCGGGATCTGGGTGACGGCCCCGTCATCGCCTTCATCGAGGAGGACGACGAGTACCTCGCGGTGGTCTGCGTGCGTCCCGACGACCCGGATCCGCAGGTCTTCCTCTCTGATCGCCGGGTCCTGGTGACCTCCGATCTCGCCGAACGCCTGTTCGCCGACGCGCTGCCCTCGATGGCGGGGCTGATCACCGCGGACGACGAGGATGACGCGTCCGCCGTCGCCCATGCCGCCCCCGTGGGCGATCTCGATCTACTCGGCGATCTGGGCACCCCCGCGGAGGCGTTGTTGGAACTGATCGGCGAGGAGGGGATGCTGCCGGGCGATGTGATCAGCGCGCTCAGCGAACGGGCCGGGGCGGGGGAGATCCTCGACGACGCACGTGGCTGAGCTCACCGGTCCGGCTGATCCGGGATGACCGATCCCGACGAGTACCCCCGGGCGGGCGCTCCCGCCCGGCTGAGCGGTCCGCCCGGACCAGACCGCTTCCACGAGGCGATGGGGCTCGCCCTGCGCGAGGCCCGCCTGGCCCCGGACCACGCCGATGTCCCGGTGGGTGCCCTGGTGGTGACCGAGGACGGCACGGTGCTCGGACTCGGGCACAACGAGCGGGAACGCGGCGCCGATCCCACCGCCCACGCCGAAATGATCGCCCTGCGGGCGGCCGCGCGCCGGACGGGTTCCTGGCGGCTACCGGGAGCCACCCTCGTGGTCACGCTGGAGCCCTGCACCATGTGCGCGGGGGCCCTCGTGCTCGCCCGGGTGGACCGCCTCGTCTACGGTGCGGTCGACGAGAAGGCCGGGGCGGTCGGCTCGCTCTGGGACGTGGTGCGGGACCGGCGGCTCAATCATCGACCCGAGGTGGTTGCCGGGATTCGCGCCGGCGAGTGCGGCGCGCTCCTGGCGGAGTTCTTCGCCGCGCGCCGACGCCCGGCGGGGCGCTAGCCGGCACACCGCCGCCACGCTCGCCCGGTTCGGGACGACGGGACGACGGGGTGCCGTCTCGGCGCCGTCGGACCCCTACACACCCCGGCGAACCGGACTCTCGCGACGTCCGGTAGGCTAATCCACGGTGGAGTCGCCTAGTGGCCGAGGGCGCACGCCTCGAAAGCGTGTGAGGGGGCAACCCCTCCGTGGGTTCAAATCCCACCTCCACCGCCCTATCGGTACGTCTCGCTATTCGCGTGCTGCCCAGCATCCGCGTGCTGCCCAGCCGGCCAACCAGCCACGATGCTCCCGCACCCGGCTCGCTCGAGCAGCGGCTGGCTGGGCCCGCACAGCGGTCCCGGAGGATCAAGCCCGGGCAGACGTCGACTTGCAGTCGCCGCGGAGCGTGAAATAGTAAACGCGGAAAGTAATTTACTACTGACCATGACGCCCGCGGATGGATACCCGCGGGCGTTTCCATCAGCTGCACGACCGGCGAGTCGGAGGCAATGGCATGGCGAGAATCGTTATTTTTGGTGCCGGTGGTCAGATCGGGCGCCGTATCACCGACGAGGCGATTCGACGGGGGCATGCGGTCACCGGTGTCGAGCTCGACGCGGCCCGGGTGAAGAAACTTCCCAAGAAAGCGAACGGCGTGGTCGGCGACGTCACGTCCCGCGATTCCGTTCAGCGGCTGGCGCAGGATGCGGACGCCGTCATCGTGGCGATCGGCGGCGCGGACCGCCCGGTGCAC
>NZ_CDWRCM010000088.1:15803-18450 GCF_977927585.1 Frankia sp. CcWB2
GCGAACGCTGCCCGCACGCTCGTTGACGTCCTGCCGCGCATCGGCGAGCCGGCGCCGAGCATCCTCCACGTCTCCAGCGGGGGGACCCTGGAGGACGAGAACGGTCAGCGTCTCGTAGACACCCCGGGCTTCCCGGCCGCCGAGCGCAAGGACGCTCTTGACCAGGCCGACGCGCTCGACGTCTACCGCGGCGCCCGGAACGTACGGTGGGCCGCCATCACCCCGCCGCCGCAGAACGTGGGCCAGGGAAAGCCCCGGGGAGGGTACCGCACCGGCAATGACCGGCCGGTGGTGGACGCCCAGGGCAACACGGGCATCTCCCTGGAGGATCTCGCCGTCGCGGCCCTCGACGAGATCGAGAAGCCGCGGCACCGCAACCGGCGGTTCAGCGTCGGCAACTGAGCCACGCGCCCGGGCGGGCGGCACGGGTCGGACCCACCCGCGCCGCTCCGGGCGGCACGCCCCGTACCCCGGACCGGCGGGGAGACCGAACCGGCGGGGAGACCGAACAGGCGGGAAGACCGGACGGCGGGGAGAGGGAGCTCATCGTGGCGAGGATCAGGCCATCGTGGCGAGGATCGCGCCGATGTCGTCGACGGTGGTCCGCGGGTTGACGATGGCGAACCGGGCGACGGTCTCGCCCTCGTGCACGGTGGGCGGAACGAACGCGAAACCGTCCCGCAGCAGGTTCTCGCTCCACCGCCGGTAGTCCGCGGCCTGCCAACCCAGCCGACGGAACACCACGATCGACAGCTGCGGTTCCCGCACCAGCTCGAGGTGAGGCAGCGCGGCGATCTGGAGCACGGCCGCCCGGGCGGTCGCCAGCGTGGACTCAATGGCCTGGCCGTAGGCCAAGGTGCCATGCGTCGCCAGCGAGAACCAGAACGGCAGCCCGCGGGCCCGCCGGGACAGCCCGATGGCATAGTCCGACGGGTTCCAGGCCCCCGCCGAATCCAGGACCTCGAGGTAGCCGGCCCGCTGCGGGCCGTGCGCCGCCCGGGCCACCGCCGGATCGCGATACACCAGCGCGCAGGCGTCGAACGGCGCGAACAGCCACTTGTGTGGATCGACGATGAACGAGTCGGTCTCGGCGATCCCGTCGAAGAGAGAGCGGGTCGATGCGGCGGCGAGCGCGGCCAGCCCGTAGGCGCCGTCCACATGCACCCACAGCCCGCGGGCCTGACAGACATCCACCACCCCGCGGATGTCGTCGACGGTGCCGAACTGAGTGGTCCCGGCAGTCGCCACCACCGCGAACACGCCGTCGACGGCCTCGGCGCCGCCCTGCTCGGCGAGCCGGTCCAACGCCTCGGCCAACAGCGGGCCGGTCAGCCGTCCGGCGTCATCCGTCGGCACGACGACGACCTCGGCGTCGAGCACCGTGGCGGCCTGGTAGAGGGAGGAGTGCGCCTCGGCACCGCAGACGAACCGCCATCGCGGTGGAATCGGCCGACCGGCGGCGGTCAACCGACTCCGGGCGGCATGCCGGGCGGCGGCCAGCGCCGACAGGTTGCCGACGGTGCCCCCCGGTACGAACAGCCCACCGGCGCAGGCGGGGAAGCCCGCGAGGTCCGACAGCCATCGCAGCGCCTCGTTCTCCGCGAAGACCGCGCCCGCGCCCTCCATCCAGCTGCCCGCGTAGATGGACGACGCCCCGACCACCAGATCGAACAACACAGCCGCCTTGGTCGGGGCGGCCGGGATGAAAGCAAGATTGCGGGGATGATCCGTCGAGATGCAGGCGCGGGACAGCTTCTCGTCGAACACCTCGAGGACGCGACGGCCACCGATGCCCTCGGCGGTGATCGTGGATCCCACCGCTGCCGCCAACTCGTCCCGTGACAATGGCGCGTCCAGCGGTACCGGATCGAATCCGAGCCGGACGCGAGCAAAGTCACAGATCGCGCGGACGAGATCGGCAGTCTGCCCGTCAAACCGATGCACAGGCGGAGTCTAGGGTCGGCCATGCCCGGACATCGGGTAGCTCACCCCGCCGCAACATCGGCGTTTCCGGGTCAACCCCGAGTTCACACCGGATCGTCGCGGACCGTCACAAGCCGCCCGGGTCGGGGGGATCTCCCGCGACCCGGGGGACGACGCGAGGCTACGCGTCCTGCTTGCCGCGCTGACGACGGAAGAGGAACCCGCCACCAATCAGGGCAACCAACAGAACAATTACTCCGACACGCTTCACAACAAACCTCCACGATGAGGACCCGGCCTACGGGACGACATGCCCGGGCGTCCATCCATATACCCCATGGACGCCGCGGAAGGTGCCCAGACCCGCCGTCCCGGGGGACGAGCGGCCGACACATCCTCATGTCATCGAAACCGAGCATGCCATGAAGTGGTCCCAGGCGTGCAACCGGACCGCCGGACAAGCCGACGCGTCCTACGACAGCGCGATGGACACGTGTCGTACCGCGGGGCAATCTTCACGCGACCCGGCGTTTGGACGGTGCTTTCACAGTCGCCCTCATCGCACCCGTTCGGTGACAAGGGCGGCGAGGGCGTCGGCGCCTAGAATGTTCCTGAGGATGTGCACGGCGAATCCCGGGGGCGATGGTGGCACGAGTTTTCGTCAGCCATGCGGGCGCCGACGCGGAGCTGGCCGACGAGGTTCATCAGGGGTCTTCGAAGTTAA
>NZ_CDWRCM010000089.1:0-15640 GCF_977927585.1 Frankia sp. CcWB2
CCACCCGACCCCAACCACCCCGCCCGGCGCGGCCCACAGCCATGCCCGTGAACCGTCACCTACAGCAAGATCACTAAAGCAGGTGAATGTTTACGAGGAACGGTCCCTTCAACGTCGTTGACCGACGCCCGTTCCGGAGCACTCCAGCCGCGGTTCCAGCGCGAGGGATGCGCACCCCTACGGGGTAGTCCGACACCGGAAGCGGGGGTACCCCTTCTAGTCCCCTCATCGGGAGGTGTGCCATGGCCGCGAACATTCTCGGCTTCCCTGAACCACCATTCCCTGCAGGCAGGTCGGGAATACGGATGGCGGGTCAGGAATACGGATGACGGGGACAGCCGGGTACAGCGGAAGCAGCCCTACGAGCCCTCCGCGAGCCCGCTACGGGGTTAGTCCGGGGTTAGCTCGGGGGGGTTAGTCTGGGGGTAGTCCGGCTTGGGCGCCGGTTCCACCGTCGGCAGCCGCTGCCGCCGGCCATCGGCCGTCGGCGGCCGTGATTCTCCGCGGCTCGGCTACCCGGTCGGCTGCCTGGGGCAGCCGCTCGGACGGCCCGCCGAGAGTTGCCGTTGTTTAATGTTGTGCGCTTTCGTTGCTTCAACACGATTGCCCGATGTCATACGACGATGATCTGTTGTTGCGGGGGTGGACGCCAGTCGGATGATCGGCGGGGGTGCCGCCGAGGGATGCTGGGATTTCTTTGGGTCGCAGACGTGAGTGGACCGGGCGCGGGCGACCTGGCGCCCACGCCGGCGGTGAGATAGGTGTGTTGTCTGGCATGACAGTGGGTAGTGGTGGGGTTTCTGGCGATATTACCTGCCCACCTGTTGTGCCAAGGCAGTGTTCCTGTCGGTGCGGGTCGCCTACGTGCGGGAGGCCGGACTCTCGGGGTCGATGGTCGACATCGACCTGTTCGGGGTAGGCGAACCGGTGGCACCGGAGCGCCCGCGCCCCCGAGGCGGGCGGTGCGACCCGCACGGACCGATCAGGCGCGACCGCCTGTCGGGCATCACTTGTCCGCAGGACCCTTCTGCACGGCTCTTCTGCGGGTCGAGGCATGTACGCGGCACAGACGGGCGGGTAGGAGTTGACTGACGGCACCTGGCGGCACCCGAGAGGACGAGGTGGACCGATGAGCCTGAGCATTCGCAACCGACTGACCGGAACCGTCACCGACATCACCGAAGGTGCGGTGATGAGCACCGTGACTGTCGACCTCTCCGGCGGGCAGACCGTCACCGCCGCGGTGACCCTTGATGCGGTCAAGGACCTCGACCTCTCGGTGGGGGCCACCGTCGAGATTCTGATCAAGTCCACCGAGGTGGCGCTGGCCACGGGCAGCGTGGATGGTCTGAGCATCCGTAACCGGCTGCGCGGCACGGTGTCCAGCCTGGAGACCGGCGGTGCCATGGCCGTCGCGCATATCGCCCTCGATGGTGGCGGCGAGCTCACCGCGGCGATCACCCTGGCCGCCGCGACCGACCTCGGTCTGGCCGCGGGTTCCTCGGTGACCGCCCTGGTCAAGTCGACGGAGGTGGCCCTCGCGGCAGCCTGACGGGACAGCCTGACGGGGCCGGCCCCGCGTCCAACCGCGGAGTCGAGCCGGGTCTTGGTCCCGGGGCACGTTCGAACAGGGGAGAGACGCTGTGCGGGCGACCTTCATGGTGGGACGGATCGCTGGAGTCCGGATCGGGGTCCACTGGAGCGTGCTGCTCATCTTCGGCATCATCGCGTTCGGCCTCGCGCAGGGCCGCCTCCCACAGGTGTACCCGGGCCATGCCCTGGTGGTGTACTGGTTGGCGGCCCTTGCCGCCGCGGTGGTTTTCTTCGCCTCGCTGCTCGCCCACGAGGTGGCGCACGCCCTGGTGGCCCGGCGCAACGGGGTGGCCGTGGACGACATCGTGTTGTGGCTGCTGGGCGGGGTGGCCCGGCTGAAGTCGGAGGCGTCGAGCCCGGCAGCGGAGCTGCGGATCGCGGGTGTCGGCCCACTCGTCAGCCTTCTGCTGGGCGGGCTCTTCGTGCTGGGCGCCTGGCTGCTCGCCCTGGCGTCCGCGCCCGAGCTCCTGGTCGAGGTGGTGGCCTGGCTGGCGGGCATCAACCTGCTGCTCGCCGTCTTCAACGCCTTTCCCGCCGCTCCGCTCGACGGTGGGCGGCTGCTGCGCGCCTTCCTGTGGTGGCGTACGGGAGATCGGCTGCGGGCGACCGCCGGGGCTACCGCAGCCGGACGCGTCCTCGGCTGGCTGCTCGTCGTTCTGGGACTCCTCGTGTTCATGAGAGGCGGCGGATTCGGCTGGCTCTGGCTGGCTCTGATCGGCTCGTTCCTCATCGCGGCCGCCACCGCCGAGGGACGGCAGGCGCAGTTGCGCGGTGTGCTCGCCGGCGTCCCGGTACATGACGCCATGACGACGAAGCCGCTCACGGTGCCCGCGGCCCTGACCGTCGCGAACCTGCTGGCCGGCCCGCTGTACCGGTACCGGCACTCGGCGTTCCCGGTGACCGGCGAGAACGGAGCCCCGGTCGGGCTGGTGACCCTGGACGGCGCCAAGCAGGTGCCGCCGGAGAAGAGCGGCACGGTAACGGTAAGCGAGGTGATGGTGCCACTGTCGCGGACCACCATCGCGGGTCCCGACGACCCGCTGGCGGATCTGCTGCCGCGCATGGAGCCCGGCGCCGAGCACCGCGTCCTGGTGATGGACCAGGGCAGACTCGTCGGGATCCTGTCGCTGTCGGACATCAGCCGCATGGTGACGTGGCTGATGAACGCCGCCCCCGGGCCGCGCGAAGTCCCGTGACCGAATCCCACCGCCAACGCGGGCCTTCGGCTACCGCGGTTGGCGGCGGTCAGCGGAGATCGTCGGGTTCCCTGGCGGCATAGATCGCTGTTTCGGCGCGGATGGCGGCGGCCACGTTGCGGGCCGCCGCCGCGACCTCGGGGCCGAGTCCGAGGCCTGCTGAGAAGGTATGGCCGGAGATTGCGTAGATGACGAGATGCCGGGGAAGCCGGCCGAGTGTTCGGCTGATCTCGATGGTGTCCGCGAGGCCGAGCGCGTGGGTCGATGGCCCGACGAGATCCGCCGGCAGTGTGCGGTCGTTGGCCGGTAGGCGGTGCACGGTTCCGGGCGGGGCCGCGGAATGGGCGGCGTCGATGATCCAGACGGCGTCGGCCCCTTCCCAGGCGGCAAACAGTCCTGTCGGCTCGCCGGCGCATTCGACCACGTCGACGCCAGGTGGGAGCGTGCAGCGTAGCTGATGCGCGACTGCCAGGCCGACGGCGTCGTCGTGTCGGTAGGGATTGCCGATCCCGATGACGGTCAGCCGTGCTCGATGTGGAGGGTCAGGAAGTGGGTTGCACATGAGATGCAGGGGTCGTAGTTGCGGATGGCCCGTTCGCAGCGCAGGGCGAGTTCGGGCTCTGGCAGGTCTATGAAGCGTTCCACCACGCCGCGCAGGTCTTCTTCGATCGGACGTTGGTTCTGGGCGGTTGGTGGCACGATCTTTGCGTCGAGGATGGTGCCGTTGTGGTCGATCGTGTAGCGGTGGTAGAGCAGGCCGCGGGGTGCCTCCGTGACCCCGTAGCCGGTTCCCGCCCGGGGCGGGGCCTCCAGCGCGGGGGGTCGGGCTCGGTGTAGTCCGCGATGATCCGCAGCGCCTCGTCGGCGGCGTGGACCATCTCGATGCAGCGCACGATGATGCTGCGGTAGGGGTTGCGCTCCGGTGGGCGCAGGCCGATCTCGGCGGCGGTCTCGCGGGCGGCGGGCGCCAGGCACTGCGCGCCCAGCGCGAAGCGAGCCAGCGGTCCGGTGAGGTAGGAGCCGCCCGCGGCCAGGGTCGAGTGCAGAGCGTTCGACCAGGGCACCTGTTCTTCGGTGAAGTGCCGGTCGTAGTCGGCCGGGGCGATGTCGAGGCCATCGGTGGAGGCGATCCGGCCGCGCTCAACGGGGTATTCGCCAGGTTGGTGGAGCGCGACGAAGGTCTGGTGGAGTTCGTCTTCGGGGAAGTCCAGGGCGGCGGTGAATCGGGCGATGTCTCGCGCCTGTTCCAGTTGCCCGACGAGCTCGGTCAGGTCGCGCCGGCGTGGTGCCCGGTACCAGCCGCCGACCCGCGCGTTGACGGGGTGGATCGCGCGGCCGCCGATGACCGTCATGAGCGTGTTGCCGGCCTTCTTCAGCGTAAGTCCCAGCTTGACCAGGGCGGGCTGGTCCTGGGCAAGGTGTAGTGCGCTGTCGTAGCCGAGGAAGTCCGGCAGGTGCAACAGGAAGACGTGTAGCGCGTGACTCTCGATCCATTCACCGCAGTAGATGAGCCGCCGTAGGGCGGCGGGTGGGCCGGTGACCGTGATGCCACAGATCTGTTCGATGGCTGCCAGCGCGCCCATCTGGTAGGCGACCGGGCAGATGCCGCAGATCCGGGCGGTGATGTCGGGTGGCTCGGTGTAGGCCCGGCCGCGGAGGAACGCCTCGAAGAAGCGCGGCGGTTCGAAGATCTTCAGGTGGGCCTCGTCTACCCGCCCGTCGATGATCTTGATTAGCAGCCTTCCTTCGCCCTCGACCCTGGTGAGCGGGGGAGGTGCGATGGTCCTAGTCGCGCGCATCGGTCTCACCGCTTCCCGAACCCTCGCCGGGGGCGTCGCGGAACGTCGGCGCGGCGGTGTTGAACGTCCGGAACACTCGGTCGACGTTGTCCTCGTTCATCCCGAGAACCCGTAGCTGGCGGATCAACGCGGGGGTGTTGGGGCTCTCCATCGGGCCGAAACAGCCGTAGCAGCCGCGGTGATAGGCCGGGCAGATCGCACCGCATCCGGCATGCGTGACCGGGCCGAGGCACGGCGTGCCGTGCGCGACCATCACGCACACCGTCCCGCGCCGTTTGCATTCGGTGCAGACGGAGGATACGGAGGATGAGGAGATGTTCGGGCGTCGGCGAGCGAGGAACGCGCTGATGACTTCGAGGAGCTGGCGAGGGTTGACCGGGCAGCCCTGGAGTTCGAAGTCCACCCGGACGTGCGTGGAGATCGGGGTGGAGGTCGCCAGCGTCGAGACGTACGCCGGGGTGGCGTAGACGGCCGCGAGGAAGTCGCCGACGTCGGCGAAGTTGCGGAGCGCCTGGATGCCGCCGGCGGTCGCGCAGGCGCCGATTGTGACCAGACGCCGAGACGCGGCCCGGACCTGCTGGATGCGTTCCACGTCCTGTTCGGTGGTGACCGAGCCCTCGACGAGGGAGAGGTCGTAGGGACCGTCGACGGTCGCGCTGGATGCCTCCAGGAAGTAGGAGACGTCGACTTCGCCGGTGAGCGAGAGCAGCTCATCTTCGCAGTTGAGCAGGGTGAGCTGGCAGCCGTCGCAGGAGGCGAACTTCCAGACGGCGAGCCGGGGCCTGGTTGGGCTGGTCGGCGTCGGCGTCGGCGTCGGCATCACAGCTCCCGGACGGCGAGCAACGGTTCCAGGCGGTCGTAGCCGCAGACCGGTCCGTCCAGGCAGAGCATCAGCGGGCCGAGCTGGCAGCGGCCGCAGTGGCCGAGGCCGCAGTGCATGTTGCGTTCCAGGGACAGGTGGATGCGGTCGGCGGGTACGCCGGCGTCGACCAGGGCCCGTGCGGTCAGCCGCATCATGATCTCGGGTCCGCAGGTGAACGCGACGGTTCTGGCCGGATCGAAACGCACGTGCGGGAGAAGGGTGGTGACGACGCCGACCCGGCCGTCCCATCCGGGCTGCGCACCGTCGACGGTCACCAGGGCTTGGAGGTCGGTGCGGTCCTGCCAACCGGCCAGCTCCCGGCGGTAGAGGATGTCCGCGGGTGTACGGGTGCCGGCGAGCACGACCACGTTGCCGTAGTCGGCGCGCCGTCGCAGGAGCTGCCGGACGACCGGCCGCAGCGGCGCCAGCCCGAGCCCGCCCGCGACCACGACGACGTCCAGCCCGGCGGCGGCGCCTACCGGCCAGCCTCGCCCAAACGGGCCACGCACCCCGAGGACGTCGCCCGGGCGGGACGCGCAGATCGCTTCCGTCACCGCGCCGACCGCTCGGACGGTGTGCACAAGCGGGCCGTCGGTACCAGCCGTCACGGAGTCGTCGACCATCACGGAGTCGTCGACCGTCGCGAGGTCATCGCCTGTCGCCGGGCCGCAGCCCGTCACGGACAAGGGGACCTCGCCGACGCCGAAAGCGTAGACCATGGTGAACTGGCCGGGTGCGGCGATGATCGGAGCGCCGGAGAGCGGTGCGAGTTCCAGGGTCCACGTGTCACCCGTCTCCTGGTGGCGGCGGGTCACCCGGAACGGCCGAGGGGTCATCTCCCCGGCCGCGCCGTCAGCCCTGGCCCGGGTTTGCGTAGACATCGAGCAGCCGCAACCGGGTGGCCTGCAGGCGCTCGATGAGCACCTGCGCAAGGTGGGACAGCACGTCGTAGCCCAGTGCCGGGTCCTGGGAGAACTTCCCGCGGAGGCAGGCACCGTCGATGGCGGTGGCGCGGACCAGCGAGAGGGCACGGGCGTCGAAATGGAGCCGGTACGGCGGGAACAGCCAGGACCAGCCCACCACATTGCCGGCTCCGACGGTCTCGATGGGGACCAGACCCCGGGTCGGGACGAAGGTTTCGATCGCGACCGTGCCGTGCCGGATGACGTAGAGGGTGTCGGCCGGGTCGCCTTCCCGCAGGAGTACGTCGCCCGGGCGGAAGACGGCGTGCCGGGCGCACCCGGCGAGGAGGGCGAGGTGGTCCGGGTGCATACCGGCGAAGACGCCGACCTCGCCGAGCGGTGCCTCAACCGACGTCATCGCCGGCCGCGGAGTTCGCCCGAATGGCGGTCAGTTCCTCGGTGACGTCGATGCCGACGGGGCACCAGGTGATGCACCGTCCGCAGCTGACGCATCCGGACGTTCCGAACTGGTCGTGCCAGGTGCCGAACTTGTGGGTCAACCACTGGCGGTAACGGGAGCGTCCGGAGGCACGGACGTTGCCGCCGTGGATGTAGGAGTGGTCCAGCGAGAAGCAGGACTCCCAGCTGCGCCAGCGCTCCGCCTCACTTCCGGTGAGGTCGCTGACGTCCTCCACCGAGGTACAGAAGCAGGTTGGACACACCATTGTGCAGTTGCCGCAGCTCAGGCACCGCTGCGCCACCTCGTCCCACCGTGGATGTTCGAGGTTGTCCGCGAGCAGGTCACGCAGGTCGGCCGCGTCGACGGTGCGTCCCATCCGGCCGGCCGCCCCGTCCACGGCGGCTTGGGCCGCGCTACGGTCGGCGGCTTCGGCCGGGCGCCCGGCCAGCTCGCCCAGTATCTCGACGCCCCGAGGGGTGCCCGCCTCGACGAGCAACCGGTGGTCACTGGCCAGGATTTCGCTGAGGACCAGGTCGTAGCCCTCCCGCACCGCCGGGCCCGTGTTCATCGACACGCAGAAGCAGGTCCCACCCGGCTCGTGGCAGTTCACCGCGACGATGAACACATCGCGGCGGCGAGCAGCGTAGTCGCGGTCGGCGTGGCGCCCCCCGAGCAGGATCCGGTCCTGGATCGCGATGGCCTGCAGCTCACAGGAACGGACGCCGAGGAATGCCACCGCTGCCCGCGGTAGCGGTTCCTCCGCCACCTCGAAGCCGCCACCTCGAAGCCGCCATCGCCGAAGCCGCCATCGCCGTGGCGGCGGGTCTTCAGCAGGCGCAGCCGGGGCGGCAGCAGGTTCTGCTTCCACGAATGCGGCCCCACCGCGTAACCGAACAGCGCCGCGTCGCGACGACGCTCGAGCCGGTAACGACCAGCCTCCTGGACATCGGTCCACCCCGCCGGGAGCTGCGCCGCGCTACTGATCTCGTCGTAGACGATCGCGCCGTCCCGCACCGTCGGGCCGACGACCTGGTACCCGCGTGCACGCAGCACATCGACGAGCGTCCCGAGCACCGCCGGCTCGACGATGAGCTCGGCCACACCTGCGTTCGTCACCCCACCCTCCACCCCCCGGACAGCGATAACCTTCTGTAGCGAGTTCCATACCCCTGGGTGCCGTCGGGGAACATGCGCTTCAGATGGGGATCTCCGCCCTGGTAGCGGTGGACGCTGCGGACGGCCCGACCGCGATCCGCGCCACCGGCGGCGGGTTGTCGACCGGGCCGTGCTGGACCGGGCCTTGCTGGGATGTGCCTGTCCTCCTGGCGCCGCGGCGGCTGGAGTCGAAGACTGGACGGTATGAAGTCGTCGGCTGATCCCTGGGATAGGCCGGTACGGGTCGTCGGTGCCGCCGGTGGGGTGCTGTGGCGGCCCACGCGGGACGGGCGGCAGATCGCGGTCGTGCACCGGCCGCGGTATGACGACTGGTCCCTGCCCAAGGGCAAGCTGCGCCGGCGAGAACATCCGTTGCTCGGCGCGTTGCGGGAGGTCGAGGAGGAGACTGGTTGCCGGGCCAGGCTCGGGCCCCCGCTCGGCGAGTACCGCTACCTGACGGACGGCGGCAGGACGGTGAAGGCGGTCCGGTACTGGGGGATGCAGGCCCGTTCCGGCACGTTCGTCCCCACCCGGGAGGTGGACAGGCTTGCCTGGCTGGCGAAGGGGGAGGCGGCTCGCCGGGTCAGCTACGACACCGACCGCCAGGTGCTCGCCGAGTTTGGTCGGCTGCCGGCGCCGACGGCCGCGCTCGTCGTCATCCGCCACGTTCGGGCCGCCCACCATCGGCGCTGGGACGGGCCCGACCAGCTACGCCCGCTCGACGAGCGCGGCCGGGCCCAGGCGAGCGCACTGGTGCCGCTGCTGACCAGCCTGGGGATTCGCCTGCTGATCAGCGCCGACCTACCCTGCTGCACCGCCACGCTCGCCCCGTACGCGCACACGGCCGGGCTCGCCATCGAACCGGAGCCGACGCTGGCGGACACCGGATATCCCGGATCGGAGGCGAGGGTGGTCGCTACCTTGATGGGGCTGGCGGCGTCCGGGACGCCGCCAGCGGTCTGTAGCCAGCGCACCATCATTGCCGACCTGCTCCGACGACTCCTGGACGGCTGGTGCTGGCCGATCCCGGACCAGCTCGGGGTACGGGAAGGCGGCTTCTGGCTGCTGCACTGCCATCCCGGCAGGCTGGTCGCAGCGGAACGTCACGATCCCGTAGTATGATTCGCCTGACGGTGCGTGTTCGTCACGCATGCAGAGCTGAACCCGTCATCCTTTTCAGCCGGTGCCGCTTTTCAGCCGGTGCCGCTGCGGGCCTCCTCGGGAGGGTGGCGGACCTCGGAGTCCGGTCCCGGGTAGACGAAGCTGACGTGCCCGGTGTCGGACCAGCGGACAGTGAACGGGGGGTCGCCGGCCGGCGAGCGCACCTCAAGGATCTCCCCAATGCGGTCCGGTTGCGTGACGGTGGGACGGTGGACAACCAGGGTGTCGCCGGGATGGGCGCGCATCGCCCTACGTCGGGGCGGCAGTCCGGGCGCCGGCTCGACGGGCTCCTCGCCGGTGGTAGCCAGCGGTGGGGCCTCGCGGTGGGGGGCAAAGACCTCATCGGCGAGCGGGTGTACCAGCTCGGCCATCTCATGCTCGGTGCGGATGAGCAGATCGTCGACGGACAGCAGGCCGACGAGCCGGCGGCCGTCGACGACCGGGAGCCGGCGGATCGCGTGGTCACGGAAGATTTCGTAGGCCCGTTCGAGGTCGACGCCGGACGGCACGGTGATGACCTCGGTGGTCATGAGGGCGTCGATCCGGCTGTCCGTCAGGATACCGCGGGCAACGCCACGTAGCACGATGTCGCGGTCGGTGACGATTCCGGCCAGGCGATCGTTCTCCATGACGAGGAGCGCGCCCACGCCCTGCCGTTCCATCTGCGCCGCCGCGTCCCGGATCGTGGTGGACCGCTCCACGGTGACCGGCCGCCGGACGATCGTGCTACGGATGTCGGCCATGCTTACCCCCTCCAGGAAGGTGCTTGCCCCTGATGGTGACTCCTGGCTCCCCACACGGGAGGAGAAGCGGGCCGGCACCCGGGTGGGTAATAACGTCGCCCGGGGCCGCAGTCGGCCGGAGAGTTCGGGCCCTGCGACCGGGCATCGTCGGGCGTCAGCCCTGCTCAACTGTGATCTTCCGGCCGGACGTCTCGGCTGGCTCGACCGGAGCGCGGACTTCCAGGATGCCGTCCTTATAGGTCGCGGCTGCCCGGTCCGCCTTCGCCCCGGGCGGAAGCGCCACGGAACGACTGAACGCGCCATAGCGGAACTCGGTGCGGTACCCGCCGAGAGCCTTCTGACTTCTCGCCTCGTGCCGTTCGGCGTGTACCGCCAGCGTCCCTTCGGAGACGGTGACATCGACGTCTTTGTCTGGGTCGACGTCGGGGATCTCGGCGCGCAGGACGTAGGCGTCGTCCTCGGTGTACTCCTCGACCGGAACGTCAGCCCCGCGCCGGCCGACCAGCTCCGCCGCGGACGTCCGTGCCTGCGACCAGGGCAGACCCAACAGATCGAACCAGTTCCGCCGGGGACGCTGGCGTTCCATGCTCGCCATCTGGTTGCTCCTTCCTGGCGGCCGGCGGCTGCCCGGCCCAGCCGGCACCGCACACGCCCGCCTGCCGGACGCCGCCGGCCCGGTGTAGACGGGTCCAGATTCCACCGGATGAGCGTCGCCAGACGGTCACCGAGTCGCGCGGATAGGGTCACAATCTTCTCTTCTCCATAGAAGAATGCAGATCGTCACCTAGTGTGTCCTGTCTGACCACTTTCAGTCTCTACCCACGCTTGGCTCGCCCGAACCACAGACCGGCCAGCTCCAGGCCCACGACGGGCTAGCTCACCCCGGCCGCTCCACCTCGACAGGACGCCGATGATCGCCATCTATCCGCTCAGCCCGATCGCACACAGCTGCGGGCTGGATATCACCGCGTTGAGCTACCAGGACGGGCCCGGGAGTGAGGGGTTCGTCGAGGGGTTCGTCGCGGTGCAGCCGGTTCGCTTGGCCGTTACCGCGAATCAGAACAGAATGCGATCATTTACTTACTAGACGTAACCTACCTCACGTACGAGGCTGAACAGGGTGGGCACGTGGAAGGCGATCAGGTGGAAGCTGATTTCGTCCCGCAGGCGGAGATCGTCGTCGGGATCGACGGATCCGCGGACGCCGAGCGGGCGTTGCGCTGGGCGGTGGACGCTGCACGACTGCGGGACGCTCGCGTACGGGCGGTGCTGGTGTGGGCGGCCGCCGGACCACCGCACGAGCGATCGAAGCCGCCGTCGGCCACGTCCCCGGAGCACCCGTGCTGGACGGCGCAGTGGCTGCTACACGATGTCGTGGAGCGGGTCCGCAAGGACGAACCGGCGGCGCGGATCTTCGAACGGACCGTCTACGGGGCCCCGGTACAGATGCTGCTGGCCGAGTCCGACCGGGCGGCCATGCTCGTCCTCGGCGCCCATGGGGCAAGCCGGACGCAGCGGAGGCTGACCGGCTCGGTCAGCCTCGCCTGCGTGCACGACGCGGCGGTCCCGGTCGTGGTTGTCCACGGCGAGCGGGGCAGGAGCCGGCCCGGCCCCGTCGTCGTCGGGGTGGACGGGTCCGCCGCCTCGGTGGACGCGCTGGCCTGGGCCGCAGGCGAGGCAGCGATGCGCCGGGCTCCACTGCGCGTCGTGCATGTGTGGGAGCCGCTGCCGGCAACCCTCACCGGGCGGGTGGGCCTCGGCGACGAGGCGTTTCGCGATGCCGCGCAGGCTGTTCTGGACGAGTCAGCGAACGCGGGCCTGGCCGGCTGGGAGGGCATCGGGGTGGAAACCGGCCTGATTGTGGGCAACGCCGCCTACGGCCTGATCAACGCGGCGGCGCGCGCCCAGCTGCTTGTGGTGGGCGCCCGGGGCCGCGGCGGCTTCGCCGAGTTGCTGCTCGGTTCCACCAGCTCCCAGTGCGTGCTGCATGCCGCCTGCCCGGTCGCCGTCGTTCGCCCGCCGCGCCGGCGTCACCGAAGCTGACGGCCGGGCCGCGGGGGAAGTCACCGGCGAACGAGGTACCGGCCCGGCAGAGCGGGCAGGCACAGTAGTGACCAAAGCTTCACCGTATGCTTTCGCCTGGATCAGGGTTTCGATATGAAACTGCTCGCTACGCGGCACCGGGCATCCCTCCACCTGGCACCCGCTACCCCCGCACCGCCCGACGCCTCCCGCCCGGGCCCGTCCCGCACGGCCGTGTCCGCAGCCGACCTCGGGCTGCTGCTGCTCCGGATGACCTTCGGTCTGCTGCTCGCCGGGCACGGCGCGCAGCAGCTCTTCGGCCTGTTCGGCGGCCACGGCCTCACCGCGACCGGCAAGGGATTCGCCCAGCTGGGTTACCACCCCGGCACCTTCTTCGCCGGGCTGGCCGGCGCGTCCGAGTTCCTCGGCGGCCTCGGCCTGGCGGTGGGCCTGCTGACTCCGTTGGCGGCCGCGGCCGTGATCGGCGTGATGATCAACGCAATGATCGTGACCGCACCGAACGGACTGTGGGAAACCGACGGCGGCATGGAGTACCCGCTGTGCATCGCGGTGGTCGCGATCACGGTGGCGGCGGTCGGTGCCGGGCGGCTGGCGCTCGACCGCCTCTTCCGGCGGCGCGACGGCGGGCTGCCCGAGGCGGCCTTCGCCCTCGGCCTCGGCGGCATCAGCGCCGCCATCGTGCTGGCGGTCTAGACCGAACTTACGTGATCGTTCTCTGCCGAAAGCGGCCGTGGCCAGGGCGTTCGAAGAGTTCGAGTCGGCACGCTCGAACCAGCGTTCGAAAGTAGGCCTACGTTTCCGACAACAACCACTCTTCCCTAGGGCCTGCAGACCACTGTCGCCCGTAAACGTAGCCAAACGACGACTCATTACCGTACTCTTACCTGTGACATAAGGTGAGGGAGTAGTGACGTGCTTTTGGATGGACCGGCAGCGCGCATCCCCGCCACCGCTGCGTCGACCGTCGGCACGTCGACAGCCCATCCGCCGACGACCGCCTCGTCGACGCGAGACGCCGACCCGCTGCCAGAACCGTCGGCCCTCGGTCAAGCTGTCCTGCTCGGGATGGAGATCGACGGAGTCCAGCGACAGATCCAGCACCTGACCGACGTGCTGAAGCAGTTACGCCGCCACCGCCAGCACTGGGAAGCCGGTGACCGGGCCGAGCAGAGTGTGGTCCGAGTGCTGGTCGGTATGGACGACGCAGGGTGGCACGTGCTGCCGGACCGACGGTGGCCAGGCACCCGCCGGGCCAACATCGACGTGATCGTGGTGGGGCCTGGCGGAGTCTTCGTGGTAGACGTGAAGAACTGGCGAGAGATCACCGTCGAACGCGGCCGGTTATGGCGTGGCGACGCCGGCGCGGACGACGACGTCCGCAAACTTCTGGATCAGACCGTAGCGGTGGAGGAGGTGCTGGTAGAGGCAGGTCTGCCACCGACCGAGGTGGTTCCGCTGCTGGTTCTGGCCAGGCGGAAAAACGTCCGGGCACAACTCGACCGGGTGACGGTGCTCGGCGAGCAGGACCTAACCCGCGACCTGGCGCGTCGTGGCGCACGCCTGGCACCGGACCTCGTTGAACAACTACTGGACCGTCTGGCACGCGGTTGCCCGCCGATGCCCCGCGCCACCGCCACCGCCACGGTCGTCACGGTCACCGAGGCGCCGACCTCACGGTCTGTCCGCCGTCCGGTCGCGCGCCGGGCAGGTCCCTCTTCGAACGGTACGGCCGCGACCGAAAGCCCAGCCGCTATCGAGCGTCCCACTCGGGCCTACTGTCCAGCTCCGGCCGGGCGTCCGATTTCTTCCGAGCCGCTGTCACCGCCCGAGCAATCGGTTCCACCAGATCAGGATGCACTGCTGAGCCGCGAGGAGCTGTGGCAAGAACTTCTCGACGCCGCCGCCCGGGAGCCGATCGAGACGTGGATGACCTGGCTGCACCCGACGCAGGCCCGCCTGGCCGGCCGGCAGTGGTCGGGTCCGGCCCGCGTCCGCGGCGCGGCCGGTACCGGCAAGACGGTCGTCGCGTTGCACCGCGCCAAGTATCTGGCCGCCCGCGGGGAACGGGTGTTGTTTACCTCGCTGGTGCGCACGCTGGGGCCGGTCTACCGCGCCCTGCTGACCCGGATGGCCCCCGAGCACGTCGACCGGATCGAGTTCGCCACCGTCCACGCCGTCGCCGCACGTTGTCTTCGCGAACACGGCTTGGCAGACCGACACCAGCAGGAGGCCGCCGACACCTGTTTCTGGCGCGCCTGGGGGCAGGTCGGGCAGTTCTCGGTTCTGCCCGGGCTCGGCCTGGCTCCCGGGTACTGGAAGGACGAGATCGCGACAGTCGTCAAGGGCCGAGGCCTGACCGACTTCGAGCAGTACGCCAAGCTGGCACGCGTCGGGCGCAGCACTCCCTTGCAACCGACCCACCGACGTGCGGTGTGGGAGCTGTACGAACGGTACGAGCAGCTCCGGACAGAGCGCGGCGTCCTCGATCGCGACGACGTGCTGCTCCTGGCTCGCGACCTGGTGCGCGAGAGTTCCGACACCCGGTACGACGCGGTGATCGTTGACGAGATACAGGACCTGACGTGCGTCGGTCTGCAACTGCTGCATGCCTTCGTCGGCGACAAGCTGGACGGCCTGCTCGTGGTCGGCGATGGCCAGCAGTCCATCTATCCCGGCGGTTTCACCCTCGCCGAGGCCGGCGTCGCCGTCGTCGGACGCTCCACCGTGCTCGGGAGAAACTACCGTAATCGCGAGAAGATCCTGCGCTACGCCCAGGCGGTAGTCGCCGACGACAGCTTCGACGACCTCGACGGCGTCCAGGAACGCGGGCGGCGCGAGGTCAACGTCGACCGGCCGGGAGGCGAGATCCGCGAGGTCACGGTGTCGGGTACCGTGGCGCAGGATGCGGCGCTCTGCGAACACCTCGTGGAATTCCATGATAATCGGAACGTCCGTTACGGCGATATGGCGGTGCTCGTGCCGACGAACGCCGCGGCTGCGCGGTGGCTGCGCGTCCTCACCGATCGGGGCATTCCAGCGGTTTCCCTCAAGGAATATGACGGAACCAGCTGTGAGGCGGTCAAGGTTGGGACGTACCACCGAGTCAAGAGCCTCGACTTCGCCCACGTCTGTATTCCCGACCGCAACCTCTTCCCGAAGCCGTGGCGGCCGTCCGAGTCGGCCGACGCGTTTCGCGAGCGTACCCAGTTGGAACGCCGACAGATGTACGTGGCCATCACGAGGGCACGAGACAGCGTGTGGGCCGGTATTCGCGAGGTACCCGACTCGGACCACTCGATCCCCGCCGAGATCGGGCACAGCTCCAGGTAGGAACTCTGGAACGATCCCGCTTTCGTGGTCAGCACGTCCCCGACAACGAACTACGACATCTACGAGTACCTGCGGGTCGGCAACGGGATCGGCCCGGTGCACCGGTCATTCCTGCGGTTTGACACCAACGCGATCGAGGGCAAGCACGTCACCGCCGCGACGCTGAAGCCGCCGCGGACCCGACGCTCGACCGCCGTGCGGGCCGGTGCCCGGCCCTCCGACGGGCCGCTCCACCCAGGGATCCCGTGTGTACACAATTCCGGGTCCACTTCGAAGCTGGTCAGCCCTGGCCTGTGGACAGAGATTGACTCGAATTTCCTGCGCATCCGGGCCTCCTTCCCGACCCGACCCGCGATTACGCCTTAGGAGTCGAAATGAAATAACTTGCGCGTTTCG